>JAPLQC010000075.1 GCA_026399895.1 Burkholderiales bacterium | reverse complement strand
GTCCAGACCGTACGACACGACCTTGAACCATTTGCCCGACATATTCAGCGCCATGCCGTGGGTCAAGTGACCGCCTTCAGCCAGCGACATGCCCATGATGGTGTCGCCCGGTTGCAGGTAGGCCAGCATCACCGCCTGGTTCGCCTGCGAGCCGGAGTTGGCCTGCACGTTGGCGAACTTGGCGCCGTAGAGTTCTTTTAGACGATCGATCGCGAGTTGTTCAGCGATATCGACGAATTCGCAGCCACCGTAGTAGCGCTTGCCGGGGTAACCCTCAGCGTATTTGTTGGTCAGCTGCGAGCCTTGCGCTGCCATCACCGCTGGCGACGCGTAGTTCTCGGAGGCGATCAGCTCGATATGCTCTTGCTGGCGCTCATTCTCTTGTTGAATCGCTGCCCACAACTCAGGGTCAACGGCGGCAATGGTCTGGCTATTCGGAAATGCGCCGGGTGAAGCAACTTTCTGCAGCATATCTAGTCTCCTGGGCGGGGCAAAGGGAGGTACGAAACCCGCGATGGTGGGAATGTACTGGCAGTCGGCAGCTTGCCGACTCAGTATTTCTTTAGATTGGAATAAGGATTTCTTATCAATCAATCGCCGAGAGATCGTTATCTTCCGCTTGTCCGCAGTTTTGAATAAACGCGAATAGTTTTGAATTTGATATCGCCGGCGAAGTTAATCGGAAATTGTGCCATTTTTCTTGACGCCATGCAGAGCAGCGCGCGGATCGCCTGATATCAAATGCTCTCTAATGAGTTAAACACGAGCCGCATTGCAGCTATTTGCGCCGCCGCTTCCCGGATTATTTGATAGGCCCCGCCTCATAAATTCGCGATGAATATTCGTCTGCTAACTGTTTTATTAGTTTCATGGTTCGCAACAGCTGCGACTGCCATGCCTCTGCAACCACTTGCCGATCAACCCGGCAAGCTTGCAGTGCCCGGCGTTCGTGGCAAGGTGTGGTACGTGCCATCGACACTCAGCACTATTAAATGGGGTTATCTGCCGAATGCCTCCGATGCACCGGTGTTACGCGTGCCATCGGGTGCCACCGTGGTGTTCGACACGCTATCGCATGAAGGTTTGCTAGAAGACCAGGGGCGCGACGCGTTGAAGTATTTCGCATCCAAGGGCGTGCCAGCAAAGATGGTGTTGAAAGATGCGATGACGATCACGCGTTCATCGTTGTCACACGACTTTAGTAAGGATGGTCCGCATATCGTGACCGGCCCTGTTGCGATCGACGGTGCGCAACTCGGTGATGTGTTGAAGGTAGAGATTTTGGCGGTGACGCCGCGTGTGCCGTATGGCGTGATCAGTAATCGCCATGGCAAAGGTGCGCTGCCGGGCGAGATGCCAGAAGGCCCGCCACCGGAGCCCGATGCCAGTGCGGCGCAACCCGAGAAGTATCACAACGTCTCTGTGTTCACGCCGATCCGCAAGGACAAGCAAGGCCGTTGGATAGGTATTCTGAAAAACACTCAGGGTGAAGAAATTACATTTCCGACTGCGCCTTTCATGGGTGTGATGGGTGTAGCCGCAGCGACTGAACAACCGGTGCATTCGGTACCTCCCGGTGTGTACGGCGGCAATATGGATGTCAAAGATCTCGGTGTTGGCACTGTGGTCTACATGCCTGTGTTTGTTGAAGGCGCGAATTTTTACACCGGCGACCCGCATATGGTGCAGGCCAACGGTGAGGTAGCGCTTACCGCACTAGAGCATTCGATGCGGGCGACGTTTCGTTTCACGCTGTTGAAGAAAGGTGATCCCCGTATCCCGTCGGCATCGGGCTCGCTGGAAAAACCGTTTGGCGAGACTAAGGATTATTGGATTGCGATTGGCTTGAATCCTGATCTCGACGAAGCAATGAAAGACGCTGTGCGTGAGGCATTGCGTTTTCTGACTGAAAAACTTGGCATGGAGCGAGCAGTAGCGTTCGCTTATTTATCAGCGGCGACCGACTTTAATGTGTCGCAAGTGGTCGACCGTACCAAAGGCATACACGCGCTCATTCGAAAGCGCGATTTTTCCAAAGTGAAAAAAGCGGCGTTGCGCTAACCCGCCGCATCCGATTTCAAATCAAAGGAGACGTTATGGACATTCATGAGTATCAGGCCAAATCGCTGCTGTCAGGCTTTGGCGTCAGCGTGCCGCCGGGCGGTGTTGCTTACAGCTCGGATCAGGCGGTGTATGTCGCTACCGAATTGGGCGGCGCACATTGGGCAATCAAGGCACAGATTCATTCGGGCGGACGTGGTAAAGCCGGTGGCGTGAAGCTATGCCGCACGTACCACGAAGTTGCGGCTGCTGCGCAAGCGATGTTAGGCGCCAAGCTGGTGACCAACCAAACCGGGCCCGAGGGCAAGGTGGTGCATCGTCTGTATGTGGAGAAGGCCACAGCGTATGAGCGTGAGCTATATCTGGGCTTTGTGCTTGACCGCAAGATCGAGCGTATTCGTGTGATTGCCTCGGTCGAGGGTGGCATGGAGATCGAAGAGATCGCCAAGGAAAGACCTGAATCCATTCTGCAGGTAGAGGTAGAGCCTGCGGTCGGTATGCAGCCGTTTCAGGCACGCCAACTGGCTTTTGGTCTTGGGCTGAATCTGAAACAAGTCTCGCAGGCAGTGACGATTATTTTGGGTTGCTATCGCGCGTTTCGTGATCTCGACGCCACCATGGTGGAAATCAATCCGCTATCGCGCTCGACGCAAAAATGTCGTTCGACGATAACGCTTTGTTCCGTCGCCCGCAGGTGACTGAAATGCGCGATCCAGCCGAAGAAGATCCACGCGAAGCACGCGCTGCTGAGTTTGGTTTGAACTATGTCGGCCTCGAAGGCGATATCGGCTGCATCATCAATGGCGCTGGTCTGGCCATGGCCACCATGGACAACATCAAGTATTGCGGTGGTGAACCGGCTAACTTCCTTGACGTGGGTGGTGGTGCTTCACCAGAACGCGTCGCGGCTGCATTCAATCTGGTGCTGACTGATCAAAACGTGAAATGCATTTTGGTGAATATTTTTGCCGGTATTAATCGTTGTGATTGGGTGGCGCAGGGTGTCGTACAAGCCGCAAAAGATTTACGTGTGCCGCTGGTCGTTCGTTTGGCCGGCACCAATGTAGAAGAGGGACAGAAAATCATTCGTGAATGCGGCTTACCGATCATAACCGCTGATTCGCTGATGGAAGCCTGTGAAAAATCGGTCAAGCTCGCCCGCGGCGAGCAGGTCACCTGATCCTGCTAACGATGGGAGATTGAGCAAATGAGTATTCTGATCGACGAAACAACACGCGTTATCGTGCAGGGCTTCACTGGCGACAAGGCCACCTTTCACGCTAGAGAAATGATTCAATACGGCACCAATGTAGTCGGTGGTGTCACACCGGGTAAAGGTGGGAAGATTCACCTCGAGCGTCCGGTATTCAATACCGTGCAAGAGGCTGTCAAAGCAACCGGTGCGCAGGCGAGTTTGGCCTTTGTGCCGCCGCCGTATGCAGCGGACGCATTGATGGAAGCGGCAGATGCCGGTCTCGATCTGGTGTGCATCATCACCGACGGTATTCCTGCGCAAGACATGATGCGCGTAAAGCGCTATCTGCGTCGCTACCAGAAAGAAAAACGCACCACCATCGTCGGCCCTAACTGCGCCGGCATTATCAGTGCAGGCAAAGCCATGCTCGGCATTATGCCGGGGCATATTTATATTCGCGGCAATGTCGGTATCGTCTCGCGTTCCGGTACGCTAGGTTATGAAGCAGCAGCTCAGATGAAGGCACTTGGTATTGGTGTCACGACGAGTGTCGGTATCGGTGGTGACCCAATTAACGGTAGCTCGTTCCTTGATCACATGGCGCGTTTCCAGGAAGACCCTGAAACCGAGGTCGTGGTGATGATCGGTGAGATCGGTGGTCCGCAAGAGGCTGAAGCAGCCAAGTGGATCAAAGAGAATATGACTAAGCCGGTAGTGGGTTATGTCGCTGGCCTGACAGCACCGAAAGGTCGTCGTATGGGTCATGCCGGCGCAATTATCTCGGGCGAGGGTGACACCGCACTCGAGAAGTCCGAGATCATGGCTTCGTACGGATTATTCGTCTCGCCTAGTGCATCTGAACTGGGCATCACTGTCCAAAAAGCACTTGCCAGTATCGGTAAGTAAGAGAGCCCAAAGTGAATGATATGGTGATCCCCGGCGTCGCAGAAACAGTGGAGTTATCACCGCTGGCAAGCGATGGCTTCTCACGCGCGACCCTGTTGCGTGAGTTGTACCTCGCTGTATTCCAGCGCCTTCAACCGGAGCTGGTTCCTTTGATTGAGGGGAACCTGTCATTCACGGGCATCAGCCCGGGCTTGCTCAGCAAAGCACTGCGTGCGCAAGGCATGTGGTTTCAACTGCTTGCGATTGCAGAGCAAAACCGCGATATGCGGAATCGTCGCTTCACCGAGACGGATCACGGCATTGATAATGTGCCGGGCACGTTCGCGCATACCTTCAAACAGTTGCGTGATCGAGGCATTAAGGCCGAGCAGGTACAAAAAGCTTTGGATGAGCTGCGTATTCGGCCGACCATTACCGCACACCCCACCGAGGCTAAGCGGGTTACGGTGCTGGAGTGTTATCGCCGTATTTATCTCAAGCTGCATGAACTGGAATCCAACCACTGGACACCCCGCGAGCGTGAGCAATTGCAGCAGGCAATGTGTACTGAGATCGAGTTGCTATGGCTGACCGGCGAGCTAAAACTCGAAAAGCCCACCGTCGAGCAAGAAGTGGCCTGGAGTTTGTATTTTTTCCAGGAGAACTTATTCGACGTCGTGCCGCAGGTGATGGCGAAAATCGAAACTGAGTTTCGGCGTCATTTTCCTGAGCATGAACTTGAGACACCGGCACTCATCAGTTTTGGTTCATGGGTCGGTGGTGATCGTGACGGTAATCCCTACGTCACTAGCGAAGTTACGCGTCGCTCATTATGGGAGACCCGTGAAGCCGTCTTGCGACGTTATATCGATCGCGTCTCTTCACTCATTCGCGTACTGAGCATATCCGAGCGCTCGCTGAGTATTCCCGATACCTTTGTGGGTTATGTCACCGAGTGTCTCGACAGAATGCCTGCTGCACGTAATCTGGCAGAGCGTAACCCCGGCGAAATATTCCGTCAGTTTCTGGGTTACATCCGACTCAAGCTGATGACGACACTGGAAGACTCAGCCAACCGCCAGCTGCCAGACTCTGACTCAGGTTATCGGTCGGCAGATGCGCTCATTCACGATGTTGAGTTCATGTACACCGCGTTGCGTGAAGCGGGCGTAGCGAGTATTGCTGATTCGTTGCTGCTGCCGCTCTTGCGCGAGGTGGGTATATTCCGTTTTTCTACGGTGCGTCTGGATATTCGCGAGAACACGCTCCGTATTAATCAGACGCTTGCTGAACTGTATCGACGCAGCCAAGGTGCCGATGCGCCTGCATCTGATTCCGAAGAATGGAAGCGCTGGATTCTCAATGAGTTGTCAAAGCCACGCGGTACGGCACGTAAAGATTCGGATTTGTCTCCAGAGGCACGCGAAACCCTCGACACCTTCCGTGTGATCGCCGAGCTGCGTCAAACCATTGATCGCGAGGCATTTGGTGCCTTGATCTTATCAATGACCCACAGCGCCACCGATGTGCTTGGGGTGTATTTATTGGCTAAAGAAGCGGGCCTTTTCACGGATAGCGCTGGTATGGAGGGTTGCACGCTACCGGTAGTGCCGCTATTGGAAACGATTCCTGACCTGCGTCGCGCACCAACGATTTTGCGTGAACTACTCTCGGTGCCGGTAGTGCAGCGCAGTCTGGCAAGACAACGCAAGGTACAAGAAGTGATGGTCGGTTATTCCGACTCGAATAAAGACGGTGGCTACTTCGCTGCAAACTGGGAGTTAGCCAAAGCGCAGCGGCAGATGGTACGTGTTGGTCAAGAGTTTGGTGTCTCGATTAGTTTTTTCCATGGACGTGGTGGCTCTGTGAGCCGCGGCGGCGTACCAACTAGTCGCGCGATCGAGGCGACGCCTGCTGGCACTATTCGTGGCATGTTCCGTCTGACGGATCAGGGTGAAGTCGTATCGCTCAAGTACGCTAATCGTGGAACGGCGCTATTCCAAACTGAATTGCTCGGCGCTTCAGTGCTTAATCACGTACTACTGTCGCAGCAAGCGGCCGAGAAACTGCCGCTGCATGAGTATGAAGAGGCGATGGAAGCTTTGTCGGGCACCTCCTGGACGGCGTATCGCAAGCTGATGGAGCGCCCAGATATGCTGGCGTACCTTCAGGGCTCATCGCCGCTGGAAGAGCTGTCGATGCTGAACATCGGCTCCCGTCCTGCGCGTCGTACGCAGGCGCAGACACTGGCCGACTTGCGCGCGATTCCCTGGGTATTTGCCTGGACTCAGAACCGGCACATGGTGACCAGTTGGTATGGCGTAGGTTCGGGCATTCGCGCTTTCCTCGATGTGCGCGGCCAACGCGGACTTGAGCTGCTGCAACGCATGTTTAAAGAATATCCCTTGTTCCGAATCGTGATGGATGAGGTAGAGCGCGCGCTGTGCCAAGTTGATCTTGATATCGCGCGTGACTATGCGAATCTGGTTTCTGAGCCAACGACACGCGAAGAAATTTTCCAACAGATCGTGCATGAGTATCAGTTAACGGCCGAGATGCTTAAATCCGTCTCAGGCGAGACGGTACTCGGCGAGCGTTTTCCACAATTCATGCGGCGCTTGTCGCGTCGCCTAGAGACACTTAATCACGTGAGCCGCGAGCAGGTGCAACTATTGCGTCAGCTACGCGAGGGACAGGGCGGTAGCGATGTGCGCGAGGCATTACTGACCTCGATCAACTGCGCTGCAGCCGGTCTCGGTTGGACAGGATAATTAACCAAGGAGGTGTCATGAGCTTCACCATTATCGAGCAGGCGACTGCGCGGCTACATCGCTCTGAACTGGCAGTGCCCGGTTCTAACCCAGCCATGTTCGAAAAAGCTGCCAAGTCGGCAGCGGATATCGTGTTTCTAGATGTTGAAGATGCCGTAGCACCGGATGACAAGGCGCAGGCTCGCAAGAACATCATCGAAGGCCTGAACGACATCGACTGGGGCCGCAAGACCATGATGGTGCGTATCAATGGTCTTGATACTCACTATATGTACCGCGACGTAGTTGATATTGTCGAAGCCTGTCCGCGCCTCGACATGATCCTGATCCCGAAGGTAGGCACGCCTGCCGATGTGTATGCCATCGACATGATGGTGACGCAGATTGAAACTGCGATGGGCCGCACCAAGCGTATCGGTTTTGAAGTCTTGATCGAAACCGCGCTTGGCATGGCGAATGTGGAAGCAATCGCACAATCCAGCAAGCGCTTGGAAGCCATGTCATTTGGCGTGGCAGATTACGCCGCTTCGACCCGTGCGCGCACCACCGTGATTGGCGGCGTCAACAAAGATTCTGGCGTGCTGACTGATCGTGACGCTGACGGACATCGCGAATATTTCTGGACCGATCCCTGGCATGCAGCACAAACGCGCATGATGGTCGCATGCCGTGCGTACGGTCTGCGCCCGATTGATGGCCCGTTTGGTGATTTCAGCGATACAGATGGTTATCTGTCTGCGGCGAATCGT
>JAPLQC010000074.1 GCA_026399895.1 Burkholderiales bacterium | reverse complement strand
TTATTTGTAGCGTTTATTTGTAGCGTTTATTTGTGGCGATTACTCGTAGCGCTTACGTTGGCGCGGTTCTACCCGCCGTGCATCACGCCGATCGGCAACCTCGGCGCGGGTGCGTTTGCTGACCTGTCGCTTGGCCGCCGGTGAGTCTTCACGAGTCGAGGCCACAGCCACACGCGACTTGCCGCGTTTATCGGCACGCACCTGTAGCTTCAGTTCTTGCCCCGGCTTCAAGCTATCGTTTTTCAGATCATTCCACTCACGGACCTCGGCGACAGTGACTTTGTAGCGCGTTGCGATGCTATTCACCGTATCGCGCTTGCCGGCACGCACTTTGATTTTCTTGCGTGGCGGCCCATCGGGTGCAACCGCAAGCGTGGCATTGTCGGCAAGATCTTGTCCGATGTCTTTACCTGATTCACTAGCGGGTTTCGGTACCAGCACCACCGAGCCCATTGTCGGGTGCATGTTGGGTGGTATGGCATTCGCTTCGCGGATCACGGCAGGCGTTGTCTTGAATCGCGTGGCAATGGTTTCAATGCGCTCGCGCGTTGCAGTTACCTTGTGCGCAGTCCAGCTCGATAATGCATGGGACCACTTCGACAAGTTTTCCTTGAATTTTTCGGCATTGATCTGCGGCAGCAGAATACGGGTGTTTGGGCTACCGGTGATCACAGGCTTGTTGAACTGCGGATTCAAGGCCTTGAATTCTTCCATCGGAATCTCGGCCAGCTGAGCAGCGAGCTTGACGTCGATATCGCGCGTTTTATTGATCGAGACAAAATAGGGTTGGTTTTCAACTACGGGGAGCGCCAGTCCATACTGTGCCGGCGCTGCAACCAGGTTCTTAACCGCTTGCAGCTTGGGGTAGTAGTTGCGGGTCTCGGCGGGCATGTAGGCCGACAAGCTGTTGTAGTCGGTATCGCGTCCAGCAGCTTGCGCCTTGGCGATAGCGCGTGAAACTGAACCCTCGCCCCAGTTGTAGGCCGCCAATGCCAGCTGCCAGTCACCGAACATGCCGTACAGCCTTTGCAGGTAGTTGAGCGCTGCATCCGTCGACGCTATGACATCGCGTCGTTCGTCGCGGAAGATATTCTGTTTTAGGTTGTAATCACGCCCGGTACTCGGAATGAACTGCCACATACCGGCAGCCTTTGCACTGGAATAGGCTTGCGGGTTGAAGGCAGACTCGATGAACGGCAGTAGCGCCAGTTCCATGGGCATACCACGTCGCTCGAGTTCCTGAACTACATAGAACAGATAACGCGACGCACGCTGCGTGGTGCGCTGAATGTATTCCGGCCGTGAGCTGTACCAAGTGACATGTGTGGCGACCAGCGGATTATTCAGATCCGGAATCGCAAAGCCTTTGCGGATTCGGTCCCAGACATCAAAGCGGGTGACGGTGACGTCATCGTAGGTTGCATCGAACTCTGTATTGCCAAGTCGCGGGCCGTCGGCAGAACGCGCATCGCGGGATTCGACCGCTTGGCTCGAGGGCTCGACGCTGAGGTCGATCGCGTATGCGCTAGGAAGTACCTGAGCGGCCAGCAGTGCTGCGATGGTCAGCCGGCGAAAATGGGTCTGCTGCATTGGGCATTAGAGCGCATCGGAGCCTCTGTTTGAGCCGATTGCGCGAGTGAAGTTGCCGCAAGTGTAAGAACCGAGGGTGATGCCGTCAAGAAAAAGTTGCCATTTTGCGGCGGGGAGGTGGGGCGCGGTTGGCCCGGCCTTTGCTCTTACCCTCAAGGGATGGCCGAGCCCGTTGTCGCATCGGCCCTGCGAGTGGCGCTTGGCATCGGAATTTCCGAAACGGACAAGCGGCTTAACGGAAGCCGTTTTTCCATTCTCTCAGCGCAGCGAATGCGGCGACCGGGTCATCATTCGCCACTCGACCGGCTGCTCGCAAGGTACGCAGTATCGAAGGCTCGCGGTAGCGTAGGAAGGGATTGGTAAGCTTCTCGAGACCGATGGTGGAAGGTACAGTAGATTCACCACGTGCACGCAATGCCTCTGCTTGCGCGAATCTGGCGGCAAGATCTGCGTTATCGGGTTCAGCCGCCACCGCAAATCGCAAATTAGATAGCGTGTACTCATGCGCGCAGTAAACCAAGGTGTCGTCAGGGAGCGCGGCGAGCTTTGCTAGCGATTGCGTCATCTGACCCGGCGTACCTTCGAACAAGCGTCCGCAGCCACCGGCGAACAGCGTGTCTCCGCAGAATAGCCAGTTCTGCGCATCAGCAACATAGGCAATATGGCCGGCCGTATGACCCGGCACATCAAGCACCTTGAGCCGTAGGGCGGGTGAAGGCAGATCGACAACATCACCTTCATGCAGCGGACGCGAAATACCGGGGATTTTCTCGCCCGCTGGTCCGAATACTGGCACTGACCAATTCAAAAGAAGCTCTGCGACGCCGCCCGCATGGTCGGCGTGATGGTGAGTGAGTAGAATAGCGTTCAGTTTCAAGCCACGCGAACGCAATGCGTCTTCAATGGGCGCGGCATCACCGGGATCAACGACCACAGCGTGCTGCTGGTCATGAATTAGCCAGAGATAGTTGTCGGCGAATGCCGGGATCGCAGTAACTTGCAGGGATGGTGGCGTAGACATCAGCATGAATCCAGACGCTTTATATCAGCCGATTATATCGCTCGCTCCCTGGTTCGATACACCAGCGGGTGCCTACGCCCATGCGTGGGAGCAGTCGCGGCTGAATGAATTGACGGCCGATATCTTTGGCTACAACGCCGTGCAGATCGGCTTGCCGATGTTTGACACACTGGCAGCTAATCGAATGCCGAACCGTTGGATTACAGATTCCAGCTTCCCTTCCGATGTTGTCAGCGCAGAGCGACAGGTAGTGGTGGTGCATGACTTCACCGAGTTACCGTTTGCGACGCAGAGTCTGGATTTGGTGGTGATGCCGCACGTGCTCGAGTTTTCTGCAGAACCGCATCAAGTGCTGCGTGAGGTTGAACGTGTGCTGATACCCGAGGGGCAGGTCATTATTTGCGGCTTCAATCCGATCAGTATGTGGGGCGCGCGCCAATCTGCAGGACGGATGACCGGTGCACACTTTTTACCGCTGCATGGCGAGTTCATCAGCGTGCCGCGTCTGAAAGATTGGTTGAAGCTGCTGAATATGGAAATCAATCGTGGCCACTTCGGTTGTTACGCGCCACCTTGTGCGACGGATAAGTGGTTAGGTCGCTTCTCTTTTTTAGAGAAGGCAGGCAATCGTTGGTGGCCGTACCTGGGTGCGCTGTACATTGTGCAGGCTATCAAGCGTGTGCAAGGCATGCGCCTGATTGGTCCAGCATGGGACAAAAAACGTAGCGTTGTGCCAGGCGCTATGCCAGTGACTAATCGCA
>JAPLQC010000019.1:59333-61424 GCA_026399895.1 Burkholderiales bacterium | reverse complement strand
GGCTGTCCAGACTGCGCAGCGATCGCCGCTGCAACAGACAAGCCCGACTTCAGACCATCTTCATGAAATCCGTAACCGGTCCAGGCACCGGCAAACCAGGTATTGCGATCACCTTGCATCGAGAGTAGCTGACGCTGCGCATTAATCGCCGGCCCGTCGAACACTGGGTGCGCATAATCAAAACGTGCAAGTACTTTAGCGGGATCAGGTGCGTGGATAGGATTCAGAGAAACAATGATGGGTGTTTTGACCGGCAGCGGTTGTAGTTTGTTGAGCAGATAGTGTACGCAGACACGCGACTCATCCGTGCCAGTGCTTTCGTAGTTCCACGCGGACCAAGCCTTGCGGCGCTCCGGCAAACAAGACGCATCGGTGTGCAAGATCGCTTGGTTTGGTTGGTAGCCTACTGCTGCCAACATAGCGTGCTCTGTATCAGTGGCGTCCTGCAGTAGGCGTAATGCCTGATCGCTGTGCGTTGCAAGTACAACGTGGTCATACAACTGCACACCACGCGCAGATTCCACACGCACCTGATAGCTCGCGCCAACCGGAACGCGCCGCACGGAGGTCACCGCTGTGTTCAGGTAACTTTGCGGAATAGCCTCCAGCATTTTTTGCACATAGTGGCGCGCACCACCTGTCACGGTGTGCCATTGCGGGCGGTTGCTTACTTGAATCAATCCGTGGTTATGGCAGAAGCGTACGAAGGTTGCCAGCGGAAATGCCAGCATCTGCTCGGTGGGGCATGACCAAATACAGCCGGCCATTGGCAATAGGTACCAATCACGAAACTCTGTACCGTACTGGTTCGCATCCAGAAATTCACCGAGTGGAATTTCATCCATAGCGCCTGCGGTCATCGCCATTTCGGTGGTTTGACGATTGAAGCGCATGATGTCGCGCAGCATGCGCCAGAAGCGCGGCGAGAGTAGATTGAGTCGCTGCGCAAACACGGTATCAAGGTTGCTACCCGCCCATTCCAGTGACCGTGCGCCGGGAGATGATGACATCGGCATCTTCACCGCGAACGACATATCGCTTGCGCTGGTATGAACGTTCAGCTGCTCAAACAGCCGCACCAGATTTGGATAGGTGCGATGGTTAAACACCAGGAAGCCGGTATCCACACCAAACTGCTGACCATCAATATCGACATCTACGGTGTTGGTGTGCCCACCAAAGTAGTGGCCGGCTTCGTACAGCGAGACATCATGGCCATCGCGCGATAGTTGCCAAGCGGCAGAGAGTCCCGAAATACCGGAACCAACGACTGCGATCTTCATATCGAGTCCTGACAATCAAGAATAAAAATACTGCGACGCCCGACAGGTAGTGACTTGGATCGGGGGGGAAGGTCACCCTGGCGTGCCGCCAGCGGAAGCCGGGAGGCGTCGCAGCAAAAAAGCTTGCGCTACTGAGGTCCGAGCGCTTTTTCGAGTGCGCTGACGAAGGACTTCTCGTCAGGCCGTGTCATGCTGCCGAAACTGCCGACCAATTTGCCATCGCGGTCGATCAGGTACTTATTGAAATTCCAGGACGGCTCTTTAGCGCCGGCCTTTTGCATCGCGGAGAATAAAGGATTCGCATCCTTTCCTTTCACCGAGGTTTTCGAGAACATCGGAAACTTTACGCCATAGGTGTTATGGCAAAAGTCTGCAATCTTCTTGTTGTCGTCAGGTTCCTGCGAAAAATCATTCGAAGGAAAACCGAGCACGACCAGGCCTTTTTCTTTGTACTTGGCGTACAACTTTTCTAAGCCTTCATATTGCGAAGTAAAGCCGCAATAGCTTGCGGTATTCACGACCAATACCGCTTTGCCGGCATACTGGCATAAGTCCTGTTGCGCCTCGTCTTGCAAGCGATTGAACTTATGATTCAACAGCGCGGGGCAATTGGCAGCAAATGCAAGGCCGGGCAAGAAAGCCGACAGCAAAACCAGCGTCAAAGGAAGCGGCTTGCGGCGGAGAGAGAAAGAAGATTTCATCGCTGTTTAGCCTAGGGATTTGTATTCGATGGATTGATTCTAGCTTGCTTTGAAAAATCTTTCCGGCGGCCCATGAATCGCTGATCTGGCCATGAAAAGATGCGATA
>JAPLQC010000019.1:0-59319 GCA_026399895.1 Burkholderiales bacterium | reverse complement strand
GGCCCATGAATCGCTGATCTGGCCATGAAAAGATGCGATATTCATTCGATACCAATCGGTAGTATCTTTTGTGTCAAATCAACATCGAAAAGCCAGCTTAGCGCTGGCGAAACAGGGATTGCCAAACGTACAAAGTCCGGGAAAACGCGCTACCAAACAACCCAGCGATACGCGCTTGAAAACCCATAGCGCGGCTCTATTGAAGAGAGACATGATGCGACATTTAATTCTCGTGCTGGGTGATCAGCTCAGCATGAATAGCCCGGCATTGTCCGACTTCGACCCTGCACAAGATGCCGTGCTAATGATCGAGGCCGACAGCGAGGCTACCGAAGTTTGGTCGCACAAGGCCCGTATTGTGATGTTCCTCTCCGCCATGCGGCATTTTGCAGAGGCCTTGCGAGCACGCGGCTGGCCTGTCGACTACTTGAGCATTGCAGATCAGCCGAGTGGCAGTTTCGCATTCCGACTGGAGCAGGCGCTACAAAAGCACCGGCCAAAGGCATTGAAATTACTCGAGGCTGGAGAATTCAGAATGCAGCAACTAATTGCTGATGTCTGCGAAGCGAATCAAATCGCTTGTCACTGGGTCGACGATACGCATTTTCTCTGCAGCCGCACTGAATTCGCGGCGTGGGCCAACAGCAAGCGTGAACTGCGCATGGAGTTCTTTTATCGCGAAATGCGCAAACGGCATCAAGTGCTGACGCAGGGTCGCGAGCCTGTTGGCGGGCAGTGGAACTTCGACGCAGAAAACCGCAGCGGTTATCCAAAAAAAACCGGTCCCGGTGAGATACCGCTACCCGCGGCTTTCACGCCAGATGCGCTAACTAAAGCGGTGATAGCCGAAGTTGAGCAGCGTTTCCCCGATCATCCGGGAACTGCTGCGCATTTTTTCTGGCCGGTCACGCGTGAACAGGCGCTGACCTCACTTGACCACTTCATCCGTGATCGTCTGCCAAATTTCGGCAAGTACCAAGATGCGATGTGGACTAACACCCCCGCAGGTTGGCACTCACTACTGTCAGCAGCGATGAATTTGCACCTGCTTGATCCACGCGAGGTGATCGCGGCGGCGGAGCAGGCCTACCACGCGGGTAGCGCGCCGCTTGAGGCAGTGGAAGGATTCATCCGCCAAGTTTTGGGGTGGCGCGAGTTCATTCGCGGTGTGTACTGGCTCGATATGCCGGGCATGCGCACCGCCAACCACTACAACCACCAGCGTGATTTACCCAAATGGTTCTGGACCGGCGAGACGCAGATGGCTTGCGTGCGCGACTCCTTGCAACAGACACTGGCCTACGGCTACGCGCATCACATTCAGCGACTGATGGTGACCGGGAATTTCGCGCTATTGGCTGAACTATCGCCGCAGCAAGTTGAAGACTGGTACCTCGCGATTTATGTCGACGCGATCGAATGGGTCGAGCTACCCAACACCGCGGGCATGGCGCTGCACGCCTGCGGCCCGCGCTTTACCAGCAAGCCCTACGTCGCCAGCGGCGCTTATATCAATCGGCAAAGTAACTACTGCAGTGGTTGCCGTTATGACCCGGCGCAACGTTCCGGCGAGCGTGCCTGTCCGTTCACCACGCTCTACTGGAACTTCATCGAGCGTCATGCGCCAGCCCTGTCGAGTAATCCGCGCACCGCGTTGATGGCAAAAAACTTGAGCCGGCTGAGCGACCAAGAGCGGGCTGCGATCAGGCGGCAAGCGGCCGTTATGCTCAGTAATTTGAACGAACTTTGATAACAAATTGAAAATCCCGCGTTGGATGAAGTGTCATCTGAGGTGCTACACAATCGTTATCAAGCATTGTTGATAAAATCGCGCCAACTTCATGCTAACGCTGGACTCTCCCTATGCTGTACCCCGAGCTTTTTCGATCTCTTGAGCAAGTGCGCTGGAACATGGAAACCGATATTCCATGGGATCAATTCGATGCTGACAAGCTGTCGGATGAGCAGGCGCGCACCATCAAGATGAATGCCATCACCGAGTGGGCCGCTTTGCCCGCGACGGAAATGTTCTTGCGCGATAACCGTGACGACAGTGATTTTTCGGCTTTCATGTCTGTATGGTTTTTCGAAGAACAAAAGCACGCGCTGGTGTTGATGGAATATCTGCGCCGGTTCCGTCCCGATCTGCAACCGACCGAAGAAGAGTTGCACAAGGTTCGATTTGAATTCGACCCCGCGCCGCCGCTGGAAACTCTCATGCTGCACTTTTGCGGCGAGGTGCGCCTGAATCACTGGTATCGCTGCGCGGCCGAGTGGCACACCGAGCCAGTCATTAAGCAGATTTACAAGATCATCAGCCAGGACGAAGCGCGACATGGTGGCGCCTACCTGCGTTACATGAAAAAAGCACTCACCGAATTCGGCGATAACGCGCGCGCCGCGTTCGCCAAAATCGGTGTGCTGATGGCGTCAGCCCGACGGACGGAAAAGCCCTTGCATCCAACGAATTTGCACGTCAATCAGTCGCTATTCCCGAATGACACGGTGCAAAGCCGTTTGCCTGATCCGCAGTGGCTGGAGGCTTGGCTCGACAAACAGATCAAGTTTGACGAGCAATGGGAAACCAAAGTGGTCGACCGAATCCTGCACAACCTGTCGCTGCTTTTCGAGCGCAGTTTCACCAGCGTGCAGGAGTTGAATAGGTACCGTAAGGAAGCTCTAGCCCGCCTTACTCCCGTAGCGCCCTAAGCGCCTACTGCAAACGACCGCTGTCGTTGTTATTCTTTGTGGTGCTGGTGGTGGCCGTGATGCTCATGCATCTCGCCTTTTTTCATCGGCATTTTCATCTCCACCACCTCGACCGTCGTTTCAATCTTGCCGGCCTTGCGGAAGTTGAGAGTGAGCGGAAACTTGTCGCCGACTGCGAGCGGTTTTTTCAGACCCATCAGCATGATGTGAATACCGCTACCGGGTTTCATCTCGATGCGCTGGCCACTCTTCAACTCGAGTTGATCAAGCGCACGCATCTTCATCACATCACCTTCCATGCTCATGGTGTGAATCTCGATACGCGATGAGGCCGGCGAACTACCGGAGAGCAATGCGTCATCGGCGCCTTTGTTTTCAATTTGCAGGAAGGCAGCGCCATTCGGCATCTTGCCGACTGTGGCTCGCGCGACGGCTTTGTCAATCACGATAGATTGCGCCTGTGCAGTACCGATCAGGCCTAAAAGAAATAGTGCGCAGACGCGCCATAGAATCTTGTTCATGAATGCTCCGAAAGAACGATGAAAAGGCCGAATTATACGATCAAGCGCCGCCGTCAAAACTGTGCTGTCGCCAAGCTTCGAACACAACGACCGCAACGGCATTCGACAAGTTAAGGCTGCGATTGTCCGGTCGCATGGGTAGCCTGATGCGCTGCTCTGCTGGAAAGCTGTTGCGGAGCGCCGGATCTAGTCCGCGTGTCTCAGAGCCGAAAACAAATACATCGCCCGCTTCAAAGCGTAGCGATGAAAACAGGGATGAGCCATGGGTCGTAAATGCAAAAATTCTTGCCGGGTCGACTTTGGTTGAATTCAAAAACGCTTGCCAGTTTGGATGAACTTGCATCGCGGCATACTCGTGATAGTCAAGGCCAGCGCGCCGCATACGGGCATCCTCAAGTGGAAACCCGAGCGGTTCGACCAAGTGTAATTGGGCACCGGTATTTGCACACAGGCGAATGACATTGCCGGTGTTGGGCGGGATTTCGGGCTCGACCAGTACAACATGAAACACGGTGTTCTCCTGTAGCTTCAGCGCACAGGCGTTCGCGCAAAAACCAGGTTGGTAACGCGCGCAGCGCCGTTGCGCTTGAGTGTGGCGGCAAGTGCCTCCAGCGTCTCGCCCGTGGTCATGACATCGTCAACCAGCAATACATGCTGGCCAACAATGAGGTCCCGGCGCATCAAGGTGAAGGCGCCGCGCATGTTACCGCGTCGCTGCGCAAGCGGTAGCGACGACTGGGGCTCGGTGTTACGTACCCGAACGCATAACTCGGTCGCCAGTGGAAGGCGCCACGCACGTGCCATTGGTTTGGCAATTTCATGCGCTTGATTAAAGCCACGCTGTGCAATGCGTTCGGCAGATAAGGGTGCTGCCATCATGACCGTGGCGCTAGCGACCGCCTCGTGGGGGACGGCGGTCATCAGCAAATCTGCGAATTCAGCGGCCAGCGGGAGATGTGCGCGAAATTTCAAGGCTTGCACTAAGGCGTCAGTCGGTGCCGCGTAGTCGGCCGCCGTAAAACTCGCATCAAATGAGGGAGGGTTCGCGGCGCAGCTACTGCAGCAAGTTTGCGCGCCCGGCAGTGCGATCGCACAGCGGCGGCAGCGTGTGCGCGAATTCACTAGGTGGCGGCTGCGACACGCTTGGCACAACAGGCCTGAGTGGTGTTTGCCGCACAACGCGCAGCTACTACCGAGAAGCTGAGTGGCCATTACATCGATGGCTCTCGGGAGAAAACCTTGTTGAAAGAATTTCATTGCAATTCGCTGGGTTACACTGCGCCGCATTGTCTTGATGTTTGGTAGGTTCCACTATCTTCATGAGTTCGATGCATGATGTCCCCAAGCGTGAAGCACACAGCGCGCCGATATCGGTCGCGGCTGTGCGTCAGCTTTTTGCGCATCCGGCGCGTTGCGATCCTTCGCAATTTTTAAGGCGTGAGATTTCTGCGCGCATGCAAGAGCGGCTCGGCCTCATCAAGATCAAGCCAGAGCGAGTGCTTGATGCTGCTTGTGGCGAAGGCCGCGACCTGCTGGTGCTGCAGCAGGCCTACCCTGAAGCAAAGCTGCTGGGAGTCGACGCCGCATTGCCAATGCTCAGTGTCGCGCGCGAGGCAAGCACCGCTTCGCGCTCAGCACTGCAAACATTTGTTTCAAGGCTGTTGGGTGGTCATCGGCTGCACGCGCCTGCTGCTCAACTTGCTTGCACCGACTTTGCTCGCTTGCCTCTGGCGAGCGGCAGCGTTGATCTGCTGTGGTCTAACCTCGCCTTGCATTGGCACCCGCAGCCCCACGCCGTGATTGCAGACTGGGCGCGGGTTTTGCGCAGCGACGGTCTGTTGATGTTCAGCTGCTTCGGCCCCGATACGTTTGCTGAGTTGCGCGACGTGTTTCAGGCACAGCAGATGCCGTCGCGCGTTTTACCCTTTGTAGACTTGCATGACTACGGCGACATGCTGCAAGCCGCTGGTATGGCCACCCCGGTCATGGACATGGAAAAAATCACGCTGACCTATGCCGATGCTGCGGCGCTGTTGGCCGATGTGCGTGCGTTTGGCGGTAACCCTCTGCAAGATCGTCCGCGCGGCTTGCAGGGGCGTCAGCAGTGGCAGCAGATGCTGAACTTACTCGACCAGCGGCGCGATAGTGATGGCCGAATCAGGCTAACGGTGGAGGTCATTTATGGCCATGCGTTTCGTCCTGTGCCAAGACGCAACGATCAAGGCGAGGCGATTATTCGTTTCGAGCCAAGGCGCTGAAGCACTTTTGCAATCCATGGGCTTGAGCCCAACCCATACCGGCTAATCAGCCCCGATTTACGATCATTTCGTCTTTACCAACCCAACTGACAAGTACCATGTGAAATATTTCTAATTTAATATCTCCGTTGCACAGGTCTTGCTATAGTTTTCACTTGGCGGCCATTATCGATTGCACTTATACTCGCGCTCGGTTTGCGGGGCTGGGCTTTATTTCTCGGCATTTTTCCCGAAAACTATTTGCCTGACGAATAACGATATTTCACGCAGCGGCGCTGCTTTGCGGTCATCTCATGAACCAAATATCTCTGAAACTTTTTGCTTTTCTGTCATCTTTAATTTTTATCTCTGCAGTAGCCCAAGCCGAAGGCTTGACCGGTGACGCAGCGGCTGGCCAAAAGAAAAATGCTACTTGCATTGGCTGCCACGGCATCATTGGTTATCAGGCTAGCTTCCCAGAGGTCTACAAGGTCCCCAAGATTTCGCAGCAGAACGCCAAGTACATCGAAGCAGCGTTGAAAGCGTACAAGTCTGGCGAGCGTCGTCACCCCACCATGCGCAGCGTGGCGAAGAGCCTCAGCGATCAAGATATTGCTGATCTTTCCGCTTACTACGAGCAGCACGGCAATAAAGTGGCCGTTGCTGAGCAGGCGGTAGAGCCGCCAAAAGTAGTGGCTGATTTGCTGACCAAGGGCGGTTGCGCTGGCTGCCACGGCGCGAACTTCAACAAACCGATGGACCCAAGCTACCCCAAGCTGGCTGGACAGCACCGCGACTATCTTTACATCGCGCTGAAGTCTTATCAGGAGCAGGGCCACAGCACCTGGGGCAGAGCTAACGCCATCATGTCGGGCATGGCAAAACCGTACACCCGAGCAGAGTTGAAGAAAATCGCCGATTATCTGGGCAGCTTGCCAGGGGAACTGCAGGCAGTGCCGCAATCAAAATTCCGCTGAAATAATTCAGCGTTAACTATTATCCAAATTACAGCGAACTGATCATGTTTGAGACACTCGAAAAAAAGCTTGCCACCGCGACGGTGGGCGCGCTGTGCTGGTGGTCTGGCATCGCCAGTGCGGTCAATGATCTGCCCGGCGGTCCGGCTGTTCACCAATTGAATTTGCCGCCCGCAGTGACCAAAATCGCCGAAGAGCAGCACTCGCTGCACTGGATGATGATGATCATCTGCTTAGGTATTTTTGTGGCCGTGTTTGGCGTGATGTTCTATTCGATTTTTAAGCACCGCAAATCGGTGGGCCATCAGCCAGCGACTTTCCACGAATCGATCAAAGTGGAACTGGCGTGGACGATCGTGCCGTTCATCATCGTGATCGTAATGGCGATCCCCGCTACCCGTACAGTGGTAGCGCAAAAAGACACCTCCAACGCGGATGTCACCATCAAGGCGACCGGCTATCAGTGGCGCTGGGGCTATGAGTATCTGACTGGCGAGGGCAATGGCATTAACTACGTTTCCTCGCTCGACAATGAGCACCGCCTGATTTCCGATAGTGGCGCGAAAGGCGTGGCGCTGGATAACTACCTGCTGAAAGTCGACCACCCACTGGTGGTGCCGGTGAATAAAAAGGTGCGCGTTATCGTCACCGGTGGTGATGTGATTCATGCTTTCGCTGTGCCGGCTTTCGGTATCAAGCAGGATGCGATCCCTGGCTTCGTTCGTGATACTTGGTTCCGCGCCGAGAAGACTGGCGATTTCTACGGTCAGTGCCAAGAGCTGTGCGGTAAAGAGCACGCTTACATGCCGATCCACGTCAAAGTACTGAGCCAAGAGGATTACAGCGCTTGGGTCAAGAGCAAGCAAGAGACCAAGACCGCAGCAGTGTCGGCAGCAGATCCGGCAGCGGCCAAGTCGACAAATTAAATTTTCAAATACAAGACTGATTGGGAGCAGACATGAGCGCTGTGATTGACAACGGTGGCCACGTAGGGGCACATGACCATGATGATCACCACCACGCGCCAACGGGCTGGCGTCGTTGGGTTTTCGCCACCAACCACAAAGACATCGGTACTCTTTACCTGATCTTTGCTTTCACCAACTTGTTGGTGGGCGGTGTGCTGGCCTTGTTGATCCGTGCCGAGCTGTTCCAGCCTGGTCTGCAAATTGTGAACCCGGAGCTGTTCAACCAGTTCACCACCATGCACGGCTTGATCATGGTGTTCGGTGCGATCATGCCGGCGTTCGTTGGCTTTGCTAACTGGATGGTGCCGCTGCAGATCGGCGCGGCTGACATGGCTTTCGCGCGCATGAATAACTTCAGCTTCTGGCTGACGATTCCTGCTGCTGCACTCCTGCTGATGTCGTTCTTCATGCCGGGCGGCGCGCCTGCTACTGGCTGGACGATTTATGCACCGCTGACTATGCAAATGGGTCCGTCGATGGATGCGGCGATTTTCGCGCTGCACCTGCTGGGTGCTTCATCGATCATGGGCTCGATCAACATCGTGGTCACCATCCTCAACATGCGCGCTCCTGGCATGACACTGATGAAAATGCCGATGTTCGTCTGGACTTGGCTGATCACCGCTTACCTGCTGATCGCCGTGATGCCTGTGCTGGCTGGTGCGATCACTATGACGCTGACCGACCGTCACTTCGGTACCACCTTCTTTAACCCAGCGGGCGGCGGTGATCCGGTAATGTTCCAGCACATCTTCTGGTTCTTCGGACACCCTGAGGTGTACATCATGATTCTGCCGGCGTTCGGCATCATCAGCCAGGTTGTGCCAGCGTTCTCGCGCAAGAAGCTGTTTGGCTACGCGTCGATGGTGTATGCAACTTCCTCGATCGCGATTCTGTCGTTCATCGTGTGGGCGCACCACATGTACACCACCGGTATGCCGGTGACGGGACAGCTGTTCTTCATGTACGCCACCATGCTGATCTCGGTGCCGACGGGCGTGAAAGTCTTCAACTGGCTCGCAACCATGTGGAAAGGCGCGATGACCTTTGAAACCCCAATGCTGTTTGCAGTGGGCTTCATCTTCGTGTTCACCATGGGTGGTTTCACCGGCCTGATTCTGTCGGTCGCACCGATTGATATTCAGCTGCAAGACGGTTACTACGTGGTGGCGCACTTCCACTACGTGCTGGTAGCCGGCTCGCTGTTTGCAATGTTCTCCGGCTTCTACTACTGGGCACCAAAGTGGACCGGCGTGATGTACAACGAAGCGCGTGGTCGTCTGCACTTCTGGTGGACCATCATCTCGTTCAACGTCACTTTCTTCCCGATGCACTTCTTGGGTCTGGCCGGTATGCCACGTCGTTATGCCGACTACCCGATGCAGCTGGCGGATTTCAACGCACTGGCTTCGGTTGGCGCATTTGCCTTCGGTTTGGCGCAGGTCTACTTCCTGGTTGCCATCGTGATTCCGGGTATGCGCGGTCAAGGTGAAAAAGCCCCGCAGCGTCCTTGGGAGGGTGCCGAAGGTCTGGAGTGGGAAGTTCCCTCGCCAGCGCCTTTCCATACCTACGAAACGCCGCCTAAGTTGAACGCAGACGCGACTCGCGTTGTTCACGGCTGATTCAATTAAAGTCCATGTCCTCTGAGAAGAAGCGCGGGAACCTACGGCTGGCGATTATCCTCGCTAGCGTAGCGCTCGCCTTCTTCATGGGGATAGTCGCCAAAATGCTGCTGTTAGGGCGTCCATGAATTCGTCCTACTCGCTCAACTACCGCTTGATGGGTAAGCTGTTGATCGTGGCAGCGGGCATGTTTGCGTTCGGCTACATGCTGGCGCCCATCTACAAAGCCATTTGCAATTGGACGGGCATCAATGTGCTGGCTCTGGGTGAGCGCGAAGCGGCTGGTTCCATGAACGCACGAGCCACAGCAAAAAATACACAGGTGGATTACTCGCGTACCGTCATGGTCGAGTTCGACACCAACGCGCGTGGCGCATGGAAGTTCCGTCCCGAGATTCGCAATGTCCAGCTTCACCCCGGTGAGCTGACGACGGTGATGTTCGAAATCGAAAACCAGCAGCCGCGCACTGTCAAAGTCCAAGCGATACCGAGCTATGCGCCCGGGCAAGCAGCGGCTTACTTCAACAAGCTGGAGTGTTTCTGCTTTACCGAGCATACCTTGGCAGCTGGTGAAGTGCGTCGCTGGCCTGTGGTGTTTTACATCTCGCCGAAAGCGCCGCGTGATCTTGGCACGGTGACCCTGTCGTATACATTCTTTGAAGTTGGTGGTGCGGTACCGAAGCCAGTATCTGCTGCATTAAAGCCTGCCGTTAGTTCGGTGCAGGCCTTGGCAGGCGTATGAGTGCGGAGGGCGAGAGCGGATCAGCTGTAAGCAACTTTCTGCGCAGTTTCAAGGTGGTAGCGTGGTCGTTTATCGGTATCCGGAAGCAAAGTGAGTTCCACACGGATGGGAACTCGGTGAAGCCGGTGCACGTGATTGTGGTTGGTTTGTTGTTGGCATTACTTTTTGTTCTTGGATTGATTACGGTAATCAATCTGGTGGTTTAAGTTAAGTCAGGAGAAAAACATGAGTGCGAATACGCACGATTCCCACGGTCATTATTTTGTGCCTGAGCCTTCGCGGCATCCGGCCATGGCCTCTCTGGGGTTGTTCTTTGTGATGTTTGGTGCCGTACAGTGGGTGAACGACAGCTCATGGGGCAAGTATTCGCTGATGCTCGGGATGGTTATCTTTCTCGTGGTGTTAGCGCAGTGGTTCACCGATGCTATTTCCGAAAGCGAAGGCGGTCACTATGCGGCGAATGTAGACCGCTCTTTCCGCTGGAGCATGAGCTGGTTCATTTTCTCGGAAGTCATGTTCTTCAGCGCCTTTTTTGGTGCGCTGTGGTGGGCGCGTGTGCACTCCATCCCAGGTCTCGGATCTGGCGACACCATGGGTGTACTGTGGCCTGACTTCAAAGCGGCCTGGCCTAGCGTCGTGCCGGGTGCGACAACCTCGCCGGCAGGCATCGTCGAAAAATTCGAGATCATGTCGCCGCTGGGTCTGCCGACGATCAACACGGCCTTGCTGCTAGCCTCGAGCGTGACCGTAACGATTGCGCACCATGCAGTGCGTGCTGGCGAGCGTGGTAAAGCAATCGCCTACATGTGGTCTTCCGTCGCGTTGGGCGTTATCTTCCTGTTCTGCCAAGGCTACGAGTACTACCATGCCTACAACGACCTGAACCTGAAGCTGTCGTCGGGCGTCTATGGCTCGACCTTCTTCATGTTGACTGGTTTCCATGGTTTCCACGTTTTCTTGGGCACATTGATGCTGTTGTTCATCACACTGCGTTTGCAGCGTGGTCACTTCACTGTGGATCGCCACTTTGGCTTTGAAGGTGCATCGTGGTACTGGCACTTCGTTGATGTGGTTTGGCTCTGCCTGTACATCTTGGTGTACTGGCTCTAATCCGACGCGAATAAACAAAGGGCCGTCATATGACGGCCCTTGTTGTTTGTGGCTGAGACTCCAGCTGCGCTTGAGCTGTGTTTACAGCGTCGTTTGAAGCAACGTTTGAAGCTCTGTCCGCAGCTTCTAGGCGCGGTGGATGCAGTACAAGTTTCGCTGCAAAATCTATTGTGCTGGGAAATGACCGGTCGGCGTGATGTAGCCCAGTGACCAAAGAATCATGAGGCCGACGAATAGCGCGACCGATAAGCCAATTCGAATGGTTAGCGCGTAAGCCATATTCCGGCTACGATCGGCGCCTCCCCGCTTCAGCATGAAATAGCCCGCCATCACCAAGCTAGCGACAATGGCGAGAAACACTAAAGAGATAAAGATTTTCATGGCAGAAGTGGACAAGTCCGCGAACGGCGCAAAATCAACAGAGCACCAAGATAACAGATTCGCGCAGAGCGCGATGTTCAGCCGCCAATGGTGGCTTTTGCTGTTGCTGACGGTCTTGTTTGTCGGCGTGACAAGCAGCTTGGGCTTTTGGCAACTCGACAGAGCGCATTTACGCGAGCAGATTGAAGCCGAGCAGACCAGTAATGCGGCGCTGCCAGCTTTGAGTAACGTACAACTCGACAACCTTGCGCCAGACAGCCAGCTGCTCTATCGTAATCTTGCGCTGGAGGGAGCCTGGTTGTCACCGTGGTCGGTGTACCTCAATCGACCCATGAATGGTCAAGCCGGTTTCTGGGTCATGACACCCTTGCGGCTCGACAGCGGTAGCGTGGTGCTGGTTCAGCGTGGCTGGGCCCCGCGCGACCCTGTGCTACCCAACAAACCCCCGACAGTAAAAACTTCTGCCGATCGCGTGCAAGTACAGGGGCAATGGATATCACCACCATCCCGGCTGATGGAGTTGGACAGCGGAACAAGCGCACCCGATACGTCTTTTTCTCAAGTGCGGCAAAATCTCGTTGTTGTGCAGTACGAGCGCGAGACCGGTTTGAAAATCAGGGCGGTGATGCGACAAAACAGCACAGCTGATGATGGCCTGTCGAGAGATTGGCCGAGCCTGGCTTCGCGAGCGCAGACCAATCGTGGGTATGCGTTTCAGTGGTTTGCCATGTCAGTGGTCGGTTTGTTGCTGTTCTTGTGGTTTCAGGTTTTTCGCAAGCGTCGTACTGTCACTCCATCCGCTTCATCATGAATAAATGCCCTGAGTCATGACTCAACCTGCAATGACTGAACCCGCAATGACTGAACCCGCAACGACAAGTTTGCCGATATCCGAGCCACCGCAAGCACCCGATGCCCATCGCACAAAAAGTGGCCGTTGGAAGCTACTGTTGTTGCTGATGGTGACACTGGCGCCCGTCATCGCGTCCTACTTCACGTACTACGTGATCCGTCCGCAGGGCGAAAATTTTTATGGTGAGCTCATCTCGCCACAAGTCGAGTTACCTGATCTCGAGGTGCTCGATAGCCAAGGCAAAGCAGTCAATCTGCGCAGCATGCGCGGGCAGTGGTTGTTGATCACGGTAGCGGATGCTGGATGCGATGCAGCTTGCGAAAACAGGCTCTATCTCAGCCGCCAAATCCATATTGGCCTTGGACCTGAGCAAGCCCGCCTTGAGCGCGTCTGGCTGTCCTTGGGTAATCAAGCGGCGCCAGAGCGTTTGGCGAAGGTATTGGAGGGCACGACTGTGTTCCGCAGCCAAGACGCAGCGATTTCAAGCTGGCTGCAGCCTGAGTCAAAACACCAGCTGTCAGACCATTTTTATTTGGTCGACCCCCAGGGTTACTGGATGATGCGCTTTCCGCCAGATCCCGATGTAAAGGCGGCTGCCAGCATCAAGAGAACTCTCAACCGGCTGATGCGTGCCGCAAAATTCTGGGACCGTCCGGGACGCTGACATGAAAAACAAAACCCTTACGACCTGGCTTACGCTGCTACTGGGTGCCTTCGGACTGCATCGTTTTTATCTGTACGGCTCGCGTGATGCGATCGCTTGGTTGATGCCGATCCCGACAGCACTTGGGGTCTACGGCTTCGAACGTGTCGCCGAATACGGTTTGGATGATGTGCTGAGCTGGTGGCTCTTGCCACTGCTGGGTTTCCACCTGGCAGCGGTCTGCCTGACTGCCATCGTGTACGGGCTTATGCCACAAGAGCGTTGGAATCTTCGCTTCAACCCAGAGGCAGATCCCGAGGCGAGTGCCGGTGCAACCAACTGGACGACTGTTTTTGCCGTGATTATTAGCCTGATGCTGGGTACGGTATTCCTGCTGTCTGCATTCGCTTACGCATTCCAGCGCTATTTCGAGGTCACGGTATAGGGCTTCATCACCCTTGCTCGGTGCCGCTCTGCGCTGGTGGCACTAGTGCCTTGTAGACCTTCCAGGTGGTGTGCCCGACCAGTGGCGCTGTAATCGCCAGCGCGGGTAAGAACAACACCAAACTCGAGCCGATCAATAAGGCAATCAACACCGCCCAGGTCAGCATGGCGGCCGGGTTTTGCCAAAGCGCGATGGCGCTCGCTGCAATTGCCTCAATGGTGTCAGCGTCGCGATCCAGCATCATCGGCATCGACACCACTGAGATCGCAAACACTAGGCTGGCGAATACAAACCCGACACCCGCCCAAACCATCAAGAACGGCAGATTGGACACCGAGGTGATTTTCATCAGCATGCCAGTGACATCGACATAGTCGTGAGTCGCGAACAAGGCAAACAGCACCACTGAAACGCGCGCCCAGACGATCATCAAAAACGTCAGGATCGCCGCAAAGAAGGCAATCGACTTCCAATTACGCGACCAGGATTTCAGGCTCTGGCGAATCGAGATTTGGCCGCCCGACTCATACTGCCGGGACAGATCGTAGATGCCGCAGCAAACAAAAGGACCCATCAGGAAGAAGCCTGCGGTCAGCCCCATCGTCATCTGCCAGATGTTGGCGTACATGGTGAAGATCGCCTGCCCCATCAGCACGAAAAAAAGTCCGTAGACCACTCCGGCAAAGCGGGTAGCGAGCATCTCTCTCGCGCCATCCACCAAAAGACCGACCACGGCGGCCGGTGGCAACGGAGTTGAAGGAACCGCCAAGGAGAGCGTGCTCATATGTGACCTCCTGCAACAAATAACGCGCATGGACCGCCTCATCCTAGCCCGGCTGATGCGTAATTGGCAAGCTCGACGAGCCCTTGAGGCTGCGTTCTGCCAAACGATTTGCCGAGCACAATCTGGCTCGGACAGGGTGGGGCGCAAAAGCTATAATTTCGGGTTGAAAATGCGTTCCAAAGACCTCGCCCATGCAAGCGCGCCCTACCTTGAATCCTGTCGGTGTTGGGCCTAGCGTCGGGGCGATGCGCGCCATCCAAAGACCATGTCTGATCCTATCCAAGTGCCATCAAGCAGCAGTGCCGAAATCGAGCGGCCGATGAGCCCCTCGCTGCTCGGTCAGTACCTCGCGCTGTGCAAGCCGCGCGTGCTGCATCTGATCGTGTTCTGCGCGTTCATTGGCATGGTGCTGGCCATTCCCGGTCTGCCCTCGCTCGACGATGCGCTGCGAATGCTCCTCGCCAGTGCCGGCATTTGGCTGGTCGCTGCTGCGGCTGCCGCGTTCAACTGCCTGGTTGAAAAAAGCATTGATGCAAAAATGCGCCGCACCGCCTGGCGCCCGACAGCGCGTGGCGAGCTGTCCGATGTGCAGGCCTTGCTGTTTTCAGGCGTTTTGTGCGCACTGGGATCTTGGTTGCTATATGCGCTAATCAACCCGCTGACCATGTGGCTGACCTTTGCCACTTTCATCGGTTATGCAGTCGTGTACACCGTCATTCTCAAGCCGCTCACACCACAGAACATCGTCATCGGTGGCGCATCCGGCGCCATGCCGCCGGTGCTCGGCTGGGCTGCCATGACAGGTGAGGTCTCTGCCGAGGCGCTGATACTTTTTCTGATTATCTTTTTGTGGACGCCACCGCATTTCTGGGCGCTCGCTTTGTACCGCACCGAGGACTACCGTAAATCCGGGCTGCCAATGCTGCCAGTCACGCACGGTAGCGAGTTCACCCGCTTTCAGATTTTGCTCTACACCTTCTTGCTGATGGCGGCTTGCCTGATGCCGTATGCATTAGGTATGAGTTCTTGGTTGTATCTGATCGTTGCGCTGGTGCTGAGTGTGGGCTTCATCTATTACGCCGTGCGTTTAATGCGCGAGTACTCTGATGCACTAGCACGCACGACCTTCCGCTTTTCATTAATTCATTTGTCGGCATTATTTGCCGCACTGCTGCTGGATCACTACCTTGTTTGAGGCGGTGGAAGCCGGCATGTTGATCGGACTCGCGATCAAGGCCCTGATTCTGGCGGCGATTCCTTTGTCGCTGGTATTCGTAGCGCGTGGAGATGATCGCTATCGTCGACTGGCATGGGTCACGGTGTTCTTCACCTTCGACCTGATTGTGTTTGGTGCCTTCACTCGCCTCACTGACTCCGGGCTGGGTTGCCCCGATTGGCCTGGCTGCTATGGCGAAGCCAACCCTTTCCTCGCGCATGCTGACATCAGTGCAGCAGAAGCTGCACAACCCACCGGGCCAGTCACCGTCGTCAAAGCGTGGATAGAGATGATTCATCGCTATCTCGCGATGGGCGTTGGTGTGATGATCATTGCCTTGTTGGTGATCGCGACGCGTTTGTGGCGACAGACCGCCTTGCCGCGTTACCACCCTGCTCTACCCATCGCATTGCTGATCTGGGTGTGTGTGCAAGGCGCGTTTGGCGCTCTCACCGTCACACTCAAGCTGCAACCGGTAATTGTTACCAGCCACTTGCTGCTGGGTATGGGGCTACTCGCCATGCTGGTGTGGCACGCAACGCGACAAAGCGAATCAGACCCTACCGTTATGGCAGCTAACTCAGCTGATGCGCCCGCAGCTCTGCGCGCTTTAGCCTTGATTGCGCTGGGCCTTGGGTTTGTTCAGATTGCATTGGGTGGTTGGGTCAGCACCAACTACGCTGCGTTAGCGTGTGGTGGGTTTCCGCTGTGCCAGGGTGCAGTAGTGCCAGCCATGGATTTTGAACATGGCTTCACTTTATGGCGGCAGTTGGGCATGACGGCTGGCGGTGAATATCTTCCATTTGATGCGCTGGTAGCGGTGCATTGGGTTCATCGATTATTTGCGATAGTCGTCGTCACAGTTGTTGGATGGACGGCCTGGCGTGCAATGCAAATTGCAGCCTCTGCAGATATCGGCCGCTGGTTGCTGTGGTTAATCGCATTACAGTTTTTGTCGGGCATCAGTACGGTGGTATTCAACTGGCCGTTAGCCTTGGCGGTACTGCACAACGCCGGCGCGGCTTTGATGGTGGTGTTGCTCACCATACTGAACTGCCGTGTCGCTATTCGCGGCCAAGTAAAAGAAGCGCGGCTTGAACAAGCCGCATTGACTGCATGATTTTCGAGTGTTAATTCGCTATGCGCCGACTACTTATATTGTTGTGCTGTGTATGTGCCTTAGTTGCTTGCGACAGCAAAGTGCCTACACCCAAGGTGAACTTCGCTAATACGGATATTACGGGCTCGGACTTTGGCCGCGACTTTGAATTGACCGACCACACCGGGCAGCGTCGTACCTTGGCGGATTATCGCGGCAAGGTGGTGGCCTTGTTTTTTGGTTTCGCGCAGTGCCCGGACATTTGTCCTACCACGCTATCGGATTTGGTGCAGGTAAAGCAGCAACTCGGTACGGACGGCGACAAACTGCAAGTACTGTTCATTACCGTTGATCCGGAGCGCGATACGCAAGACGTCTTGGCGAGTTTCGTACCCGCATTCGATTCGAGTTTCGTTGCGCTACGCGGTGATAAAGCCGAGACCGACAAGGTGACCAAAGACTTCAAAGTCTTTGCGCAAAAAGTGGCGGGCAAAGATGGCGGTGCATACACCATCGACCATACTGCTGCGACCTACGTCTACGACCCCGAAGGGCGGCTACGCTTGTTCGTGCGGCACGGACAGACGCTCAGTCTCGTAGGGGATGTAAAGCAACTGATTGCAGAGGCGCGTTGAAACAAGCGCCCCTTATGCGTACTCAGCCAGTGCCGCTTTCATTTTCTTCATAGCTGCGACTTCGATCTGACGGATACGCTCAGCTGATACACCGAACTCTTCTGCCAACTCATGCAGCGTGGCGCCCGAGCCGTCGTCATTGGCTAGCCAGCGTGCCTCAACAATACGGCGCGCGCGTGCGTCCAGCGCACTGAGTGCTTGTTCCAGACCTTCTGACTGCAAACGATCGTACTGCTTGGCTTCCAGAACTTTTAGCGGCTCGGAATGATCGGCTGAGAGATAGGAGATCGGTGCGAACTTTGCGTCGTCATCGTCGTCAGAAGACGCATCAAGCGCAATATCGCGCCCTGATAAACGCGTTTCCATCTCGATGACTTCTTCGCGCTTCACATTCAGGGAGGCAGCCAGATCATCCACCTGCTCCGGCGTCATGGTGTCGAGACCGGTCTTGTGACTGCGCAGATTGAAAAACAGTTTGCGCTGCGCTTTGGTGGTGGCCAGCTTCACCATGCGCCAGTTGCGCAGAATGTATTCGTGGATTTCTGCCTTGATCCAATGCATTGCATACGACACCAGGCGTACACCCTGTTCGGGATCGAAGCGCTTGACCGCTTTCATCAAGCCGATGTTCCCCTCTTGAATAAGGTCAGCGTGAGGCAGGCCGTAACCAAGGTAGCCACGCGCGATCGACACCACCAAACGCAAATGCGACATCACGAGCTTCTGTGCGGAAGCTAAATCACCTTCATCGCGCAGTTTGCGCGCGAGGCTCGCCTCTTCCTCCTGCGAGAGCATGGGCAGGCGGTTGACGGTTGAAATATAGGCATCAATGTTGCCGACACTGGCTGGAAGTCCGAGAGCCAGTGCCTGGCGACCGGCCGGCACGAGGGCAGACGATGCGGACATAGCTGTCATGGGTTCTCCTGAGGCGGAAATTAAGGCTGCGGCTGGATTAGCCGCGTTTCAAGTGCAAATATTAGCACTCTGCACGGAGGAGTGCTAACTCCCGGCTGAGGGGAATAAATTGATATTTCGCTAATTTTTTGGAGGTTGCAGGTCAGGCAAGGCCGTGCATCCTGGTCTGCGCGTCAAGTTGACAGCCGCAGCGCCCGTCGCACGGACAATCCGGCCCCAACCACGCCAAGCGCGACACTGACCAAGAGCAGCAGCGCACACGACCGAGCATCCAGCGGGCTGAGTGAAAACTTAGAGCCATACAACTTGGCCAACTCTGCCACCGAGACATTGATCATCGCGAGGCCAGCTGCAACCGCGACCAAGGCGACGATGCCCGCAGAAAGCCCGAGCAAAGCACCGAGGTAGTAAAAAGGGCGGGACACGTAGGCGTCTGTCGCGCCCAGCAAGCGGGTTACGCTGATTTCTTCCATCTGCGTGTAGGCCTGAAGCCGTATGGTGTTGAACACCACCGCCAGCACCACACCACACAGAGTGAACGCCAGCAGCCAGAGCACCGCACTCGCCAGCTCTACCAGTGCCGCCAGTCGCTTCACCCACACTGAATCAAGCTGCACGGTTTCAACACCGCTAATGCCGCCCAATGCTTCGGCTAGCTTTGTGATGCGCGCCGGAGAAACACTGTCATCGCCACCCGCTACGCGCACCACATAGGCGTCGGGTAGTGGGTTGCTGCCCAGCGCGGTGACGACGTCATGCAGACCTGAGTGCGCCTTCATGGAGGCGAGCGCCTGGTCTCTGTCAATGAACTCAAGCCGTACCGGTACCGACAGCTGCTGCGCTTGCTGGCGAATATCATCAGCGATTGCCTGTGCGCGGCCGCGTGCTACATCGGTGGATAGAAACACGCTGAGTTCCGGCTCAACTGCGAGATCGCGCGCAACGGGTCGCAGGTTCTCCAGTACGGTCAGACCGGTCAGTGGTAGTACCAGCGCCAAGGCAATCACCACCACATTGAAAATAAATCCACCCGGGGCGCTACGTACGCGAGCTAATGCAGACAGCAGCGCGCGCCAGTGCTCACGCAGCCAGTTCATGCGCCCACCTCACTGGCGGAATCATGCATGGCAATCACCCGGCCGCGCTCAAGTTGAACCACGCGATCTGCGTTGTGCAGTAAGCGCTCGTCATGGGTCGCAATGATGCAGGTAACACCTGCGGTATGGAAGGCTTGCAGCATGTCCATCACGCGCCGTCCGCTGTCACGGTCGAGGTTGGCTGTCGGCTCATCGGCAAGGATGATGCGTGGCTTGTGCACGATGGCACGTGCAATCGAAACACGCTGTTGCTCACCGCCTGACAAAGCCTGTGGCGCAAGATCTGCTTTGTTGCCGAGGTCGACGCGATCGAGTGCAACACGCGCACGCTGCGTTGCTTCTTTAACGCTGGCGCCGCTCACTAGCAGCGGCAGCATCACGTTCTGCAGCACGCTGCGATCATTCAACAGACGATGCTGCTGCAAGATCAGGCCCAGCATGCGGCGCCAGTAGGGCAGCGTGGTGCGATTGAGTTTGCGCATATCTTGGCCACTAACGAGTAGCACACCAGCACTCGGGCGCTCGATACCCGCAATCAGTTTTAGCAAGGTGGACTTGCCCGCGCCAGAGGGACCAGCGAGGTAGACCAGCTCGCCCTCGGCAATTTCCATCGACACATCGCTGAGTGCGCTGACGCTACCCGCATACTGTTTGGCGACATGAGAAAACGAGATGATCGACATGAGGGATATGAAATCAGTCTAGTAGCGCATCGACAAATTCGCTGGCGACAAAGGGCTGCAGATCATCAATGCCCTCGCCAACGCCAATGAAATATACCGGCACCGAGCGCTGCTTGACGATCGCAGCGAGTACGCCGCCTTTGGCGGTGCCATCAAGTTTTGTAACGATCAGCCCGGTGAGTTGTAACGCATCATCAAATGCTTTGACTTGTGCGAGTGCGTTTTGCCCGGTATTGCCATCGATGACCAGTAATACTTCGTGCGGCGCAGTCTCCAGACCCTTGCCAATCACACGTTTTATTTTTTTCAGCTCATCCATCAGGTGCAGCTGCGTGGGCAGACGACCTGCGGTGTCGATCATCACCACATCCATGCCCCGTGCGCGGCCGGCCTGAACGGCATCAAACGCAACTGCGGCGGGATCGCCGGAGGCTTGAGAAATCACCGCGATCCCATTGCGCTCGCCCCACACGGTTAATTGCTCGCGCGCGGCAGCACGGAAGGTATCGCCGGCAGCGAGCAACACTTTCTGATCATGATGCTGCATGTGTTTGGCGAGTTTGCCGATGGTGGTGGTTTTACCAGCACCATTCACCCCGGCGATCATGATCACCAGCGGTTGCTCGCGCCCCAGCGTGAGGGGCTTCTCTAGCGGTTGCAGTAAATCAATCATCAGCGCGCGCAATGCCGCTTTGACTTGCTGCGGGTCGGTAAGCTTTTCTGCTTTGACTTTTTGCTTTAGTGCATCGAGCAAAAACTGAGTCGCCTCGACACCGGCATCGGCCATCAGCAACGCGGCTTCGAGCTCTTCATACAGCGCATCATCAATCCGGGTGCCAGTAAATAGCGTTGAGATATTGCTTGAGGTGCGTACCAGCCCAGTCTTTAAGCGCTTAAGCCAAGATTGCTTAGCCTCGGCGGCGTCTTGCGGCGCAGCCTCTTGCGGCGCGGACGCCATAGCGGGCGATACGCCAGCTGCAGGAGCCTCTGCTACTGGAGGAGATGATTTTTTCTTGAGAAAGCTGAACATCCGGCGAGGTGTTTTTGGGTTCGCTGCGGTGAGTCACGACAACAGATAGAATCTGTCACTTCGTATCACCCATCAGAAGCATTCGATTCTAACAGAGCCCACCGCATGGTCGACCGACGCAAATCCTACTTTACCTACTTGCTGACAGCACTTGCTTTGGTGCTGCCGGTATTGGCTCAAGCCGCGCCTGACACGCATGAGTTTCGTCTTGCAAATGGCTTGAAGCTGATCGTCAAGGAAGACCATCGCGCACCGACCGTGGTGAATATGGTGTGGTACCGCGCCGGCAGTGTTGATGAGCTAAATGGCACGACCGGTGTTGCCCATGTGCTGGAGCACATGATGTTCAAGGGCACCAAGAAGCTCAAGCCGGGCGAGTTCAGCAAGCGGGTTGCCGAGTTGGGTGGTCGCGATAATGCATTCACCAGCAAGGATTACACCGCGTATCACCAGCAAGTTGAACGCTCGCGTCTGGAGCGTGTGATGGCGCTGGAAGCGGATCGTATGCAGAACCTCACCATGGATCCGGCGGAATTTAGCAAAGAGATTCGCGTGGTGATGGAAGAGCGGCGGCTACGTACCGAAGACAAACCCTTATCTTTGTTGCGCGAGGCCTTGTTCGCCACAGCCTTTGTGGCAAGCCCGTATCGTCATCCGGTGGTCGGTTGGATGGATGATTTGCAAAACATGACGGCTGCCGATGCATTGGCGTGGTATCAGCGTTGGTATGCGCCTAACAATGCAGTGGTGGTTATCGCGGGGGATGTCGACCCTCAGCAAGTGCTCAAACTGGCAGAAAAGTATTTCGGTCCTATCCCACCCAAAACTCTGCCCAAGACCAAGCCGCAACAGGAGCCAGCGCAAATCGGTATTCGACGTGTCAACGTCAAGGCACCGGCAGAAAATCCGTTCCTGATGATGGCTTACAAGGTGCCGCGCTTACTCGACGTTGAAAAAGATGAAGATCCCTACGCGCTCGAGCTACTCGCTGCAGTGTTGGATGGTTATGACAATGCGCGCCTGCCGGCTAAGTTGGTACGCACCGATCGCATCGCGAACTCCGTAGATGCGGGCTATGACGGTATCGGTCGCGGCCCGGTGTTGTTCATGCTGGCCGGTGCGCAACGAAGAGTTGAAACGCGTTAAGGCGCAAGTGATTGCCGGTCAAATCTATAAGCGCGACTCCGTGTTTGGACAAGCGATGGAGATCGGCTCAGTAGAACTGTCCGGCATCTCACACAAGCAAATTGACCGCATGATCGAACGTCTTTCTACGATCACGCCACAGCAGGTGCAAGCAGTAGCGCAGAAATACTTCAGCGATGATCAGCTGACCGTTGCGACCTTGACGCCGCTGCCGCTAGCGGCGCAGCCGGCGCGCCCCGCTGAGGTGCCGGGCCTACGTCATTAAGGACGCCCTCATTAAGGACGCCCTCACTAAGGACACCTCATGTTTAAAAAGCTCATCATTGTTGTGCTGCTTGTCAGTAGCGGATTCGCTCAAGCTGCTCTGAAGATTCAGCATTGGGTGCTCGATAACGGCGCGCGTGTGTATTTCGTCGAGAACCACACGATTCCCATGCTCGATGTGAACCTCGACTTCGATGCCGGTAGTAGGCGCGACCCTGCGAACAAGGCGGGCCTTGCATCACTCACCAACGGTATGTTGGCGCGTGGTATTGCCAAGGCTACTTTGCCCGATGGCAGTGTCGAGCCAGCCATGTCCGAAGCGAGTATTTCCGATGCGATTGCGGACGTGGCGGCACAGCGTGGTGGTGGCGTCAGTGCTGATCGCGGTGGTATGTCGATCCGCACGCTATCCTCGCCCGCAGAACGTGAGCAGTCCGTGCGGCTGTTGGCACGCTTGTTGGCGCACCCGAGTTTTCCGCAAGATTTATTTGAGCGCGATAAAGCGCGCACAGTGGCATCGGTTCGCGAATCGCTGACGCGCCCGGAGTCCATTGCGAGTAAAGCATTTTGGCGACTGAACTACGGCGATCATCCGTATGGCGCAGAGGCTACGGTTGAGTCTATTGAGGTGGCTACGCGTGACGACTTGATACGCTTTCATCGTGAGCATTACGTAACGAATCGCGCAGTGATCGCGATGATTGGTGACATCACGCGTGCTGAAGCCGATGCCATCGCCAAAGAATTAACGCGTCGATTGCCGCAAGGCGCACCGCTGCCTGAATTACCCGCGGTAGTGATTTCAGCCGGTGGCGAGCAGCGTATTGCTCATCCTGCGTCGCAAGCCCATATTGTGTTTGGTATGCCAACATTGGCGCGCAGCGATCCTGATTTTTATGCACTGACCATTGGTAACTACATCTTAGGTGGTGGGGGTTTTGTATCGCGCCTGACGCGCGAGGTGCGCGAGAAGCGCGGGCTGGCCTACAGCGCCTATAGTTACTTCAACCCGATGGCGCAGCCCGGGCCGTACATGGCGGGCTTACAAACTCGTAAAGATCAAGCGGAAGATGCATTGAAAGTGATGCGCGATACGATAGGCGCGTATGTACGCAATGGCCCGACAGAAGAAGAACTACGCGCCGCCAAAGATAACTTGATCGGTGGTTTTGCGCTGCGTATTGATAACAACCGCAAGATTCTCGATCAAATCGCCAATATCGGCTTCTATGGTTTACCACTCGACTACCTTGATACCTGGCCAGACATCATCGCCAAGATCAGCGTGGCTGATGTGCGTGCCGCGTTTCAGCGCAAGCTAGTGATGGATCGCATGATTACCGTCATCGTTGGTGCCGAGCGGAATACTAAGTAGCTCGCCATACATTTTCTTGATCCAGGCTTGTGAATAACCATCGTCGCCCGCATCAAGTCCGCATTATTGCCGGACAATGGAAGCGCACCCCATTACCTGTTGCTGCGATTGACGGCTTGCGCCCCACACCCGATCGGGTACGCGAGACGCTATTCAACTGGCTGGAGCATTTGCAGTTACGCCGTTGGGACAATCGCCGCTGTCTGGATTTGTTCGCGGGTACCGGGGCGCTTGGTTTCGAAGCGGCGAGTCGGGGTGCCGCTGAAGTGGTGATGGTGGAGTCGCATCCGGCAGCGCTAAAAAATCTAGAGGCAGTGCGTGACAAGCTACAAGCGCAACAGGTGTTGCTGCGTCGGGGCGATGCCGCCCACCTGCTACCGACCCTGCCCGGCAAATTTGACCTGATTTTTCTGGATCCTCCTTACCAGCAGCGCCAATTGCCCACATTGTTGCCCGCCTGCCTGCAGCGACTGAATCCGGCAGGGCTGGTGTATGCAGAGTCGGACCAGCCCTTCGATGCGGCTAGCCCGGACGCTCAGGAATGGCTATCTGGCTGGCAAGTCATACGCTCAGACAAGGCCGGGCAGGTGTATTTCGCTCTACTGTGTCCCGCAGGCGTCTGAATTTGTTTCACCGGTGCCGCCTTGGGGCATAATGCGCATCCCGATAAACGCCCGGGCGTTACTGCCCAGCTAAGCCAACCATTACGCATGATGAACGTTGCCGTTTACCCCGGAACTTTCGATCCGCTAACGCGCGGTCATGAAGACCTCGTCCGGCGCGCGTCGGGTTTGTTCGATCGGCTGGTCGTCGGCGTTGCTGACAGTCGTGCCAAGCGCCCCTTTTTCTCGCTCGAAGAACGACTCGATATTGCGCGTGAAGTACTCGGGCACTACCCGAATGTTACGGTCGAGGGTTTCTCAGGCTTATTGAAAGATTTCGTGCGAGCGCATGATGCGCGCGTGATTGTGCGCGGTCTGCGTGCAGTGTCTGACTTCGAGTATGAATTTCAAATGGCCGGCATGAATCGCTACTTGCTGCCGGATGTAGAGACACTATTCCTCACACCGTCTGATCAGTACCAGTTTATTTCGGGCACCATCGTGCGTGAGATTGCGCTTTTAGGTGGTGATGTCTCGAAGTTTGTATTTCCTTCGGTTGAGCGCTGGCTGCAAAAGAAAATCACCACGCCAAGCTGACCGACACTATCGCCGGAGCACACCGTGGCACTGATGATCACCGACGATTGCATCAACTGCGATGTCTGCGAGCCGGCTTGCCCGAACGATGCCATCTCGATGGGCGAGTTGATCTATCAGATTAATCCCGACAAATGCACTGAATGCGTCGGTCATTTCGACGAGCCGCAGTGTCAGCAGTTGTGTCCGGTGGCTTGCATTCCAATTGATCCGCAACAACAGGAAACACCCAGCCAGCTGCAAGCCAAGTTCATTCGGCTGCAGGAAAAATCACAGCGCGTTCAAGAAAGTTAGCAGGTCGTCGCGTTCTTGCTTCGACAGCTTTGCGAACGCATCACGCGCCGCTTGCGCTTCACCACCGTGCCAGAGAATCGCTTCCGTTAAATTCCGCGCGCGTCCGTCGTGCAGGAAGCTGGTGCTGCCATTCACTTGTTTTGACATACCGATTCCCCACAGCGGGGCGGTGCGCCAGTCTGATCCACTGGCCTTGAAATCCGGGCGACCATCAGCGAGATTGGGGCCCATGTCATGCAGCAAAAGGTCGGTGTAAGGCTGTATGCGTCGGTTTGACAGCATCGGGAATTGGTCCAGCTGGCCGGTCTTCAACTCGGGTACATGGCAACTGGCGCAGCGCGCTTGTGCAAACAGCTGACGTCCACGCGTTACGGTGGGCTTATCTTGATCACGCGCTGCAGGCGCGTCGAGCGTCATGGCCCAGAACGTGATGTTGTCCCACATCTCGGCTTTGAGTTCGGGTTTGCCGGTGTGGTTTTGGCGCGTGCACTCGGCTTGTGCCGGCGGACAGTTCTGCTGGTCATATACGGGCGAGGTCACGCCCATGTCGTTGATAAAGGCAGCAGCGATTTGCTGACGCAGGTGCGGCTGGTTGGCTTTCCAACCGAAACGACCAATCGCGGTGCGGTTGTTCACATCGTCGTGCACATAGTTCGGTCGGCCATTCAAGCCCTGCGCTTTTTGTGCCGCAGCTAATGCAAGGATGTCTTGCTCGCTAACAGCCTCCAGCAAGCCAAGCCCGAAGATAGCTTGTGCGTTACGCAGCGAGGTCATGGTGCCCTGCGCCAGCGGACCAAAATTCAAGCGCTCAAGGCGAATTTTTGGACGACGCAACTCGACTACGCTGCCATCGGCGAGTGACACTTTTTCAAAGGCCCAATCGATATGCAGCTCGCCCTCACCGGCGCGGGCGTTTTTATCAGCGCGCGGAATCGTATCGAAACTTTGCAGCTGCACGCCGTAGGTTGGTTCCGGGTTGGGACCGCCATGCGAATCCTCACCGGGAATAGACAGCCGTACCAGTTGCTGAAATAGCGGCCCGCCGCCGTTATCGGGTGCGTTGCCGCGACCTGCCTGAATGTGGCACTGCACGCAATTCTGTGCGAGGAAGGTTGGGCCTAAACCCCACTCGCTATTGCCGGGTGCCGACATCGAGTAGTCCCAGTTGGGAATTTGATGGTTCGGGATCGCCAGCCAAGGGGTGTTGAACAGCTTCTCTCCATCGCGAAACTGGCGCGTCTGCGATGTGTCCAAGCCAGCGATCGGTTGCAGGTAAACCGCATGCTGCACCACGTCGTTAGCCGGTACCGTCAGTGCCACGGCAAGCGCAGCCACGCTCAGCGAGAGTGCGATGGCGGGGCGTATCAAGTGGCGGAGTTGCATTCGAGACGACGGCTTCGCAGGTTTCGATCGAAACCCTATTGTGCCTGAATGCAAGATGACGGGTGAATCATCGACGCACTATGACCCGTCAATCGCCCGCAATCGGAGGCGAAGCAAGCTCGCTGAGCGCGGGCGCTTGGTTAGACGTTGAACAGGAAGTTCAGTACGTCCCCGTCCTTCACCACATACTCCTTGCCCTCGGCGCGCATCTTGCCAGCTTCTTTTGCGCCAGCCTCGCCTTTGCAGGCGATGTAGTCATCAAACGCGATGGTTTGTGCGCGAATGAAGCCGCGCTCGAAATCGGTATGGATCACACCTGCGGCTTGCGGGACAGTGTCCCCTTGGTGAATCGTCCAGGCGCGAACTTCTTTTACGCCGGCGGTGAAATAGGTCTGCAGACCGAGTAGTTTGAAAGCGGCACGGATCAGACGGTCGAGCCCGGGTTCTTCCATGCCTAAATCCGCGAGAAAGGCGCCCTTGTCGGCGTCATCAAGGTCGGCGATCTCTGCTTCAATCGCAGCGCAGATCGCGACGATCGGTGCATTTTGCGATGCTGCATATGCAGTCAGTTGATCGAGCAGCGGATTGTTACTGAAACCACTTTCCGCAACATTGGCCACATACATTGCTGGCTTGGCGGTAATTAAACACAGCGGTTTCAATAGTGCGAGCTGCTCTTTATCCAGCGTCATTGCACGCACTGGTTGTGCTTCATTCAGCTGAATCTGGACTTTCTCCAGCAAGGCCACCAAAGCGGTTGCTTCTTTATCGCCCGAGCGTGCTTTTTTAACTTCGCGCTGTATGGTTTTTTCGACGGTGGCGAGATCTGCTAATGCGAGCTCGGTTTGAATCACCGCAATATCATCGAGCGGACTCACCTTGCCGGCCACATGCACCACGTTCGGGTCTTCGAAGCAGCGCACGACGTTAACGATCGCATCGGTTTCGCGTATGTGCGCTAGAAACTGGTTACCCAAGCCCTCACCTTTGGAGGCGCCCGCCACCAGCCCGGCAATATCCACAAACTCGACTGTCGCTGCGAGGATACGCTCCGGTTTGACGATGGCGGCCAACTGCGCCAAGCGCGGGTCAGGTACCTCGACAATACCGACATTCGGCTCAATCGTGCAGAAGGGATAGTTTTCGGCGGGGATGCCGGCTTTAGTTAGCGCATTGAAGAGCGTGGACTTGCCGACATTGGGCAGTCCGACGATGCCGCATTTGAGACTCATGGGATTCCTTGCTGTTACGCTCGCCGGCGCTTTGTCGCCGTGGCGCGCCGTGGCGCATATCGATCAGGTACTGCCTGAAAAGTGGACGATTATAACCTTCGCTGTCAGTGCCTCCGCCCAAGGGAAGAAGCTGTTTATCATGGCGCACCTGTACACCGATGAGAGTTCGCTGTGAAAAGAATCTTCGATAGTGTGGTCGCCCTTGTTTTGCTGATTATTCTGCTGCCCGTAGCGCTGGTAGTCGCCGTTGTGATTCGGCTGGAGTCACCCGGGCCGGTGTTGGTGAGTGCGCATCGTGTGGGGCGTCATGGGCGCTTGTTGAAGCTGCGGGAGTTTCGTGCCGCGGTTGTTGAGCCCGGGTCGATGGAAACCATAGGCGGTTGCGAAGGCGAGCAGCCAACTCGCGTGGGCGCATTTTTGCGTCGGCATGGCATAGAGCGCTGGCCTTGGCTGATCACTGTCTTGAAAGGTGATTTGTCGATGGTCGGGCCGCGTGCAGAGTTGCCACGTTACGTGGGTTGCTACCCTAGCGAGGTGCGTAAGAAAGTGCTCTCGGTGAAGCCAGGTTTGGTTGATTTATCGTCGCTGGAGATGCGTGAGGAACAGCGCTTATTGCAAGGCTTGGAGGGTGAGGCTTTGGAGGAAGCGTATGTCGAGCAAGTGCTGCCCATCAGACTGGCGCATGCGCAGCGCTACATCGACACAAAAAGCCTACCCACAGATTTATTGATTTTACTGAAATCGCTGTTTCGGTAGGTAAAGCCTTGCTTGGCACGGCGAACGAAAAAAAGAAATAGCCGCCAGTCGGCGGCTACGGATTAATTGACCGATTAAACAAGCGCCGAATCAGGCGCTGTGAATCAAGAACTGCGCCTTGTCGCGGCCAGCCATCCACTTCGGTGGTTTACCGCGACCGCTCCAAGTTTCACCGGTCGCATTATTGCGGTACTTGGGCGCAACCGGACGGCGGATTGCTTTCACTGCTTTGCGTTTAGTCGCGCCACTGAAGCCAAGGTCGTGCGGCGATAGCCCGTATTCACGCATCTTGGCGATGATTTCAGTAATCGCGTTCGCTAATTCGGTTTTGCGTGCGAGTTCTGCCTCTTGTTGCAGTCTTTCGATCTGGCTCTGAAGTTCTTTGTAAGTCGTCATGAAATTCCTCGATCAAAAAGGTTTCTGAAGGTGAAAAGTCCCAGCGATTTGAGGCTATCACCGGCTGTCGAATTGTAAACAAACTATTAGCAAAAAGATATTAATCGACTAATTATTGATGTCGATAATCTGTTTGCACGATTCAGCTGACCTAAATTCGAACGAGTTAACGCAGAGAAACAATCATCATTTGATATTGGCCATTAATCGAATGCGATGATCGGTAGGCTGAATCTTGCGTGGTTTCCGACGACGCATTTTTCCATCGCGCAGAACTCTTGCTATTGATCTTTATTCAAAACGCATGACGTGGAATGTCTTCCACGGTGGTTTTATGGTGATACCGCTTAAGTAGCGGTGTGCAGCGTGTGCATGGCCTGCTCGGGTTTACCCTCACAAAGCAGCGGAATGATGTCGAGGGATTTATCAATGGCGCGCTCGATCGGCACCAGCTCTTCTGCGCGCGGTCTGTGTAATACAAAATCAACCACGGGTTGTTGCAGATTTAGTGAGCGCGGGTGTCCGATGCCGATCCGTAATCGCCAATAGTCCTGGGTGCCGAGTGCGGCGCTGATATCTTTTAAGCCATTATGGCCACCAGAAGAGCCACCCAGCTTCAGTTTTGCAATGCCGGGCGCCAGATCAAGTTCGTCATGCACCACCAAAATCTCTGCCGGCAAAATGCGATAAAACCGCGCTACCGCACCTACGGCTTGCCCAGAGCGATTCATGAAAGTTTGTGGCTGAAGTAGCCAGACATCGCGCCCGGCGATGGACACTTTAGCGAGCAGACCGTGAAAGCGCGACTCATTTCGGAGTGCGCCACGCGCGAGCTGATCCACCAGCCAAAAACCAGCGTTATGGCGGGTTTGTGCGTACTCGGCACCCGGGTTGCCAAGGCCGACGATCAGCCGTATCGAACTGCTAAACATGGATCATTTGCGCTAAAAGTTTGCAGGATTATCGCAAACCAACAGTGATAAAAAAGCCCGTCACCAGGACGGGCTTGTTCGCCTAGGCGATGGTAATGCCAATTACTTTTTCGCTTCTTCGGCCGCGCCGTCAGCAGTTTTCGCGCCGCGCGGTACTGAAGCAGTCGCGATCGTCGGATTATCCTTCGCGTGCACAGCGGCCACACCAGCTGGCAGCTTCAGATCAGACACGTGGAAAGACGAACCCTCGGTCATGCTCGACAGATCTACTTCGATGAAAGCAGGCAAATCTTTTGGCAAGCAGGTGACGTCCAGATCGTTCAGCACGTGGCTGATGATACCGCCGGACAGCTTGACCGCAGGCGCCACCTCGGAATTCACAAAGTGCAGCGGCACTCGGACGTGAATTTTCTGGTTCGGATCAACACGCTGAAAATCCACATGCATCACCAGTGGTTTGAACGCATGCATTTGGAAGTCGCGCAGCAGCACTTTCTCTGCCTTGTCGCCGACTTTCATGTCCAGCACTGACGAGTGGAATGCCTCTTTTTTCAACGCATGAAACAAAGCGTTGTGGTCCAGTGCGACGTTCACTGGGGCGCCCGAGCCGCCGTAGATGATGCCTGGCGTTTGCCCGGCACGACGCAGGCGGCGGCTCGCTCCGGACCCCTGCTCCGACCTTGGGAATGCAATAACTTCCATGATGACTCCTAAAACGGGCTTGCGCCCTGAGTTAACGTCCCCCGCGACCAGAGGACTTGATTGAAACCTCGGCTAGCCGAAGTCCCGAATTCTTTTATCCCGCCGACTCATCCTCGGCAAACAGTGACAGCACTGAATCACCGCGGCTTACACGACGAATGGTTTCTGCCAGCAGCGGTGCACACGACAGCTGCCGAATTTTTCCACATACCTCCGCCTGCGGGCTGAGCGGAATGGTATTGATCACCACCACCTCATCGATCGGCGAATGCTGTATGCGTTCTACCGCCGGGCCCGACAACACTGGGTGGGTACAGTAGGCCACCACCTTGGTTGCGCCGCGCTCTTTCAACACTTCGGCAGCCTTGGTCAACGTGCCAGCGGTATCGACCATGTCGTCCATGATCACGCAATTGCGACCTTCAACCTCACCGATGATGTGCATCACCTCTGACACATTCGCCTTCGGGCGGCGCTTGTCGATGATGGCGAGATCGCAGCCCAGTTTTTTCGCTAATGCCCGAGCACGAACTACGCCGCCGACATCGGGTGACACCACCAGCAAGTCGTCGTAACGCTTTTCTACGAGGTCAGCCAGCAACACCGGCGATGCGTAGACGTTATCGACAGGAATATCGAAAAATCCCTGAATCTGATCGGCATGCAGATCCATGATCAGAATCCGCTCGACACCCACATCCTGCAACATGTTGGCTACTACTTTGGCCGAAATGGCTACGCGCGCCGAGCGCGGACGGCGATCCTGACGCGAATAGCCGAAATACGGCACCACAGCGGTAATGCGACCTGCTGATGAGCGCTTTAGCGCGTCCACCATCAGCATTATCTCCATCAGGTGGTCATTGGTCGGCGCACAGGTCGACTGCAGCACGAACACATCCTTGCCGCGCACGTTCTCATTGATCTCGACCATGATCTCGCCATCCGAGAACCGGTTGACCACCGCCTTGCCGAGCGGAATACCCAGCTCGGAAGCAACGCCAGCTGCCAATTCCGGGGTGGCTGTCCCGGTAAATACCATCAGGTTCTCGTGGACCATGATTCCTGAATCACCTACAAGCAGTAAAGCCGCTGTCGCCAGGCTTCAACCCCCGGCTCGGCGGCTTCCTTGAGTGCTGCGTTGCTGTGGCGGGCCCCGACGAATCGGAGGCCCGGATTATTTGGCAGGGGAACAAGGATTCGAACCTTGGAATGCCGGAATCAAAATCCGGTGCCTTAACCAGCTTGGCGATTCCCCTACACAACCATTTGTTTGGCCAGTTGGCCAGACGAATTCGTGATTACGGCAGCAGCAGATGAGCCATCGGATGCTCGGCCAGCGCCTTGGTCTTCCACGCGCGCCACGTTGCTGGCACCTGCCTGAGCGTCGTGTCGGCATCGGATTCCGATGCAAAAGTGGCAAAAACACCAGCGCCGGAGCCTGTCATCCGCGCATTTGCACGGTGCGACAGCCAGTCTAGAGCGTCTGCAACCGGGGGAAAAGCGCGGGCGGCTACTGCTTGCAAGTCGTTTCTTCCGAACCCGGGAAGCCGGTCCGAAAAGTCCGCTATTTTCACGACTTTGGTGTCGCGTGTCAATTCGGGGGTCTGGAAAATCTGGGGCGTCGGTACATTCACACCGGGGTGAATCAGAACAAACCAGACCTCAGGCGTCTGGATCGGCGTCAAATGCTCACCGATGCCTTCCACGAAGGCATTGCCGCCGAGCAGAAAGAATGGCACATCGGCGCCCAGCGCCAGCCCTAGCCGCATCAATTCGGCGCGCGATAAGCCGGTATCCCACAAATGATTCAAGGCGATTAGCGTGGTGGCGGCGTTTGAAGAGCCGCCACCGATACCGCCACCCATCGGCAAGCGCTTCTCGATCGCGATGTCAGCCCCGCCGACGGTGAGCCCGCGCGACTGCGCTTCCGATTGCAACAAGCGCGCGGCGCGAACAGTCAGATCTTGTTCAGGCGGCAGGGATTCGATGTCGGTCGCACGAACGATGGCCTGATCATCACGCAGCGTGAAATGCAGCGTGTCTTGCAGATCAATCAGCTGAAACACCGACTGCAGCAGGTGATAGCCATCCTCGCGCCGTCCGGTGACATGCAAAAACAGATTCAGCTTGGCCGGCGCGGCGCAGTCATTCAATGAGCGGGTCACGGCTTATTCCTCACCCTGCCAGCGATCAATAACCACCCGCAGCGCAAGCTCGCTTTGTGCAGTGTCGCGCGTGAAGTCGATGCGCTTCGGCATAGCGGTACTGCCGTCGGCTTGCCAGCTCACGTAGCGAAGCTTCCAGCCATCACCGCGTAGCGTGCCGGATTGATCTGGTGCGACCGAGGTCAGCTGACCGCGAGCATCTCGCATAAACCCTTGCAACCAGTAGCGCAAGCCATTGACGGGCAGCGTCCAGCCAAGCGTTTGCTCGGTGAGCTGATCAATGTTTGCGGCTTCGCGCACGTCGCCGCCGGATTGTTCAATCCTTGCGCGACCGGGAGCGATTGCGATGCGCGCAATGGTCTGGCCCAACGGGGTAAGAAGTTCGATATCGATTTGTTCACCGCGCTGCACCCACAAGAATTTACCCTGCAGCGATTCTGGTTTGCCAGCGGCGCGATAGCTCACTGAGAGCCGACCACCCAGTCGAACATCGCTCCGATAGGTGCGCGTGCCAGACGGCAAAGGCAGTGTGGTGGTGCAGGCGCCTGTAAAGGCTAGCGCCAGTAGGAACAAGCGACGTTGCATGCGCTACAGCTTGATCTGTAGCCGCTGCAGCGTAGCCCTCAGCGTCTCGTTTTTCGGATCTTTGTCGTTTGCGGTACGCCAAAGTTTTTTTGCTTCATCTTGACGGCCCATTTTCCACATGACTTCGCCGAGGTGAGCTGCAATTTCTGCATCTGCTTTGATTTCATACGCACGCTGTAAGGTCTTCAGCGCCTGCTCCAGGCGTCCGAGCCGAAACTCAACCCACCCCAAGCTATCCAAAATATAGGGATCATTCGGGGCTATCTGGTTAGCCTTGCTAATCAAGTCGAATGCTTCTTGCAGACGAACATTCCGATCTGCGAATGAGTAACCGAGCGCGTTGTAGGCGTGTTGGTTATCAGGCGCGACTTTTATCAGCTTCCGTAGCTCGCGCTCCATCAGATCGAATTGCTTGGCGCGCTCAGCCAGCATCGCGTGCTCATACAGCAGATCGATATTGTTTTTGTTTAACTCCAGCGCATCTGCCACCATGCGCAAGGCGTCATCCAGGCGGCCAGCATCGCGCAGCAGCTGGGCTTCACCCACGGTCAGCTTGGCACGATCATCATCATTTCGTACTTCCGCTTGCTGCAGTAGCGCGCGTGCAGCCTCGGGGTCTTTGGCCTTTGCGAGCAGCATCGCGCGGCGCAGCGTCGCGCTGATGTAGCTACCCTGTCGTTTTTATCTTCTGCAATTTGTGCCAGCACTAACAGCGCTTGGGTTGAATCGCGCTCGCGATCCGGTTGGTCGCCGAGCGTTTGAATATATTTCGACAGATAGCTTTCCGCCTCGCGCATCTCGCCGGCTTGTGCCGCCATCAAGCCAAGCGCATACAACGTGGTGCGATCATCCGGGTGGTGTGTGAGCAGCAGTGCAAATTGTGCCTTCGCCTCGGCAACCTTGTTTTGCTCGATCAGTGTGCGCGCGTAGGCCAAGCGCACTTCGCGCGATTTTGGATTCTTTTGCAAGAAGGCGACGAGTGACTGGATCGACTCGGCACGATCTTCAATGATCTGCGCCAGTACTAACGCGGCAAGGTCTGAGCTTGGGTGTTTGGCGAGCGCAGCGCGCGTCTCGGTGAGCGCAGTGGCACGATCACCGGCGACCATCGCTGCTTGCGCCAGTGTGAGTCGCGCATCCAGCACATCACCATAGGGTTCGAGCAACTCGCGCAACAGGCCGTAAGCGCGGCTTCGGTCTTGCACTCTGGCTAGCTGGCGCTGAAGTAGCGCAATCGTGTTGGGTAGCGCCTCTGGTGAGCTGGCCGCCAACTGCTGCGCTAATACGGTCTTTACTTCATCGATGCGGCCGCTGGAAATCAGCAGTCCGACTACCGCTTGTGTCGCTTCTTCCGACTGCGGCGCAATTTCACGCCACAGTCGCGCCGCCTTCAGCGCTTCGCCGCCAAGTGAACCAGAAATCGCAAACTCTAGTGCGCGTCGAGCGAGGCGGGGGTCGCGCAGGGAACGCGCCAGCGACATCATGGTGGAGTAAGCCGCAAACTTATCGCCGCGCTGGAATGACAGCTCTGCCGAGAGATATTTTTGAATCAACTGCTCGGTGACCGCGATATTCGGCAGCGATTCGCCGCCGCTTTGCTCTGCTCTAGCGGAAGGTAGAAGCACTGCCGAGGCGAATGCGGCGCTCAGCGTTAGAATGGCGCGAAATATTTTCAAGGGAATCCTGTGCGGCGCGTGGCGCCTTCGAAAGGTGGTAGCGGCTTGATTTTACGCCACACCTCCCCCTAGCCGCTTGCTTCCATCTAATCCGCGTGCCCCGCGCCTATCTTCATGCCTGAACTGCCAGAAGTCGAGGTAACTCGGCGCGGGATCGCGCCGTCTGTCGAGGGCCAGCGGGTCACCGGCGTGGTGTTGCGACGCAGTGGCCTGCGCTGGCCATTCCCTGCCAATCTGCAGTCATTACTGCTGAACCAGGTGGTGCGTTCCACCGGGCGGCGTGGCAAGTACCTGTTGTTGAGATTTGATCACGGCACACTCATCATCCACCTTGGCATGTCCGGCCATTTGCGGGTACTGCCCAGCCACCTGCCACCGGCTAAACACGACCATGTCGATTTGCAGTTCGGCGCACACCTCATTCGCTTCACCGACCCCCGCCGCTTCGGCGCCGTGCTGTGGCATGGCAATGAGGAAGGCGATGTTGAACAGCACCTCTTGCTGCGCGGTCTTGGTGTAGAGCCCATCGCTTATCCGGATTTGGCGGGGCTGCTGTTTCGAGAGACTCGGCGCCGGAGTGCGGCGATCAAGCAGGTACTACTCGCGGGCGATATCGTGGTTGGGGTCGGCAATATCTATGCATGCGAAAGTTTGTTCGAGGCGCGCATTCATCCGAATACTGCTGCGCAGCGAATCTCACTCAGTCGTTACGAGCGACTGGCGCCCGCGATACAACGCATCTTGGCCGCGGCGATTGCGCAGGGTGGTAGCACGCTGCGTGATTTCATCGGTGCCGATGGTGCGTCCGGGTATTTCCAGCAGAGCTACTCGGTTTACGACCGCGAGGGCGAACCCTGTACGCAGTGTGGCACGCCAGTTCGTCGCATCGTCCAGGGGCAACGGTCAACGTTCTACTGCGGTCGATGCCAGCGATGAAGCGTGTCGTTGATACATCGATCACTCCGGATGATCCGGCTTTTTCCGAGGATCTGATTGCCTGGCAAAAGCAGCATGGCCGGCACCAGCTGCCATGGCAGAAGACATGTGATGCCTACCGTATCTGGTTGTCGGAAATCATGTTGCAGCAGACTCAGGTCACTACGGTCATTCCTTACTACCACCGCTTCTTGCAGCAGTTTCCTACTGTTCGAGCGTTAGCTGCAGCACCGGTCGATCAAGTGATGTCCTTGTGGGCGGGTCTGGGCTATTACACCCGCGCACGCAATCTGCATCGCTGTGCGCAGGCTATCGTGCAACAACACGGTGGCGTTTTTCCTGCCGACGTTAAATCGCTCGCTGCCTTGCCCGGGATTGGCTTATCAACGGCTGCTGCGATTGCAGCGTTTGCTTACGGCACTCGGGCGGCTATCCTCGATGGCAATGTCAAACGCGTGCTCTGCAGAGTCTTCGGCGTCGAGGGCTTTCCCGGACAACTAGCCGTCGAGCGACAACTCTGGCAGCTTGCCGCCAGCTTGCTACCAGAGGGTGATATCGAGGCCTATACCCAAGGCTTGATGGATCTGGGCGCAACCGTGTGCACGCGAACTCGTCCACGCTGTGACGCTTGCCCTATGCAGGCGCGCTGTGTTGCGAACGAAACCAATCGCACCAGCGAATTGCCGATGCGCCGACCCAAGAAAGCGACGCCTGAAAAACGCAGCGTGATGCTCTGGGTGACTTTTGAAGACGAACTACTGTTAGAGCAACGACCGCCGATAGGAATTTGGGGTGGGCTGCAGTCACTGCCCGAGCTGGAGCGCTTGGGCGGCAATCCCGAGGCGGCCGATTGGTTTGTCGAGGCGCGGGCGGCACTGGCCGATATTGGAGAGATTGCCGAGCTCAGTGTATTGCCAGAGTTCTTGCATGCCTTCACGCATTTTCGTTTGCGGGTCACGCCGCTGAAAATTACACTCGCGCGTCGATATTTGATGGCGGCACAAGACAGTTACCACTGGCGCGCCATCAATGCGCTGGAGAGTGCTGCGCTTCCCGCGCCAGTGCGTAAGCTGCTTCAGGGCTAGCAGGGGCAAGCAGGGGCTGAAAGAGGCTAGAAGGGGCTGGCAAAAGGTTTTTTCAGAGCACGCCGTTTTCTTGCAAGTAGCTTTGTACACGCTGCAAGCGCAGTCCGGCATCGGTCAGTTCCAACAATTCCTGTTTGTCTTCAAGTGCGATCGGCAGCATCTCGCACCATCGGTTCGCGACCCAGGTTGGGCTGTCGAGCGCATGCGGCTCGGTAAATGGATTGATGAAATCCGCATCCGGCAAGTCACCGGCGCGTCGATGCAGTTCATCAATCACCACCTGCAACACCTTCGCGCACAAAGTTAAAGACTCGCCAGTGTGACCAGGATCATCTACTGGCAGCGGCGCGATTCGCGCCTCGATTAATTGATTACGCTGAGTGCGTTTTTCAATAATACGGAAGCGCTCTCCACCTTGCGTGTGTAGCAGCAGCACACCGAGGTCTTCCACATCACACGCAATAATGTGCGCCAGCGTACCCACATCGTAAGGCTCAGCGGCGGTACCTACTTCATTGCCAGCCCGAATCGCGACGACGCCAAAAGGTGTGCTGCTTTTCATGCACTCGCGCACCATGTCCACATAGCGTGTCTCGAACACGCGCAGTGGCAGCACGCCGCGCGGAAACAGCACGGTGTTCAGGGGGAAAATAGGAATCCAGTCGTGTTCGTTCATCATCGCAGCAAGCTTTGTTAGTCCAGCTCGCGATGTCTGACCAGCACGCGTGCCCGATCGCGAAACAGTTCGGCCAATCGCTCGACAAAAAATACGGAACGGTGCTGACCGCCGGTACAACCGATGGCGACCGTCAGGTAGCTGCGGTTATCGCGCTCAAAAGCCGGCAGCCATTTTTCGACGAAAGCGCGGATATCTTCCATCAGTTGGATGCCATCCTGTTGTGCGTTTAAAAATTCAATGACGGGTTGGTCCTTGCCCGTTAGCGGGCGTAGGCGCTTGTCATAAAACGGATTCGGTACGACACGCACATCGAACACCAGATCAGCATCGAGTGGTACGCCATATTTGAACGCAAAAGATTCAAATAGCAAAGAAAGCGGTGCGCTCTGCTCACTATGGATCATGTCTTTGATCCAGCCGCGTAACTGATTTGCACTCAGCCCAGAGGTGTCAATCTGATGGCCAAGCCCTTCGATTGCTGACAGTACCTCACGCTCTTGTCGGATGCACTCGATCAGTGTCGGTAGCGTCGATTGCGGTGCATCCGGCGCGATGCGGTGCGATAGGGGATGGCTACGACGTGTTTCCGAGAAGCGGTTGATCAAAGACTCGGTCTTGGCGTTCAGGAAAATCACGTCGACTGCGTGACCTTGCGACTTCATCCATTGAATCGTGTCCGGCAACTCTGCCAGCGATGAGGCGCTGCGTGCGTCAACAGCAATCGCGAGTTTTTGCGCACCCTCGGCAACTCGGGTTTCGACCAGTGCGCGTAGCAGCGCGGGTGGAAGGTTATCAACACAGAAGTAACCGGCATCTTCAAGCGCGTTTAAGCCGACCGATTTGCCGGAGCCCGAGATGCCAGTGAGGAGAACGATACGCATTGACGCATCATAGCGGAAAGCATTTGCGGCGGGCGCGCCTTACTCTTCGCCCATCGCGCGTTGCTGACGCTCCATGAAATTAGCCAGCGTGTTGATGCCGCGGATTTGAAGAATATGATTGCGCACCGCGGCCTCTAACAGCACCGCAATGTTACGGCCAGCCTCAACCGGGATGATGACTTTACGGATCGGGAGTCCGAGCACTTCTTCGGTGTGCTGATCCACCGGCAGTCGCTCGTAGTTTTCTTCCAGGGTCTTGCGTCGCACCAGATGCACAATCAGCTTTAACCTCATCTTGCGTCGCACGGCGGTCTCGCCAAAGATCGCCCGAATATCGAGCAGGCCAAGGCCGCGTACTTCCAGCAAGTTTTGCAGCAGTGGCGGGCAACGTCCCTCGATCATGTTGGGTGCGATACGTGCAAGCTCCACGGCATCGTCGGCCACCAGGCCATGGTTACGCGAGATGAGTTCCAAACCCAGTTCGCTCTTGCCAAGGCCAGACTCGCCGGTGATCAGCACGCCAACGCCAAGCACATCCATGAACACGCCGTGCATCGTGACGCGCGCCGCCAGCTTCTTCGACAAATACACACGCAGAAAATCAATTACCTGCGCCGCAGGCAGCGGTGTGGTCAGCAGCGGGATACGATTTTCATCGCAGGCTTTCAGTACGTGGGGATGGGGCTCAAGCGCTTGCGCAATGATCAGTGCAGGTGGCGCACCCGCGACCAGCTCGCGAGTTTGATAGGCCAGACTGCTTTCTGACAGGCGTTGCAGGTACTCGTATTCCTGATGGCCGAAGACTTGAATTCGGCCGGGGTGAATCAGGTTCAAATGCCCGATTTGGTCAGCGGCAGAGGCAGCATCACCATGAATCACTCGCTCGTTGCCAGATTTTCCGGCCAGCCATGCGAGGCGCAGTGATGCTTGGTTGTCGTCGAAGAGTTCTTGAATCGGTAGCGGGGTATTGGCGGGCATGGTCAGGCGGCGCTGCGCTCCGGAGGTTGCCAGTTCACCAAACGCTGATGCAGTGAGTTTGCATCAAGATCTTCTGTCATCGCAACGCGGAATGTCCTGTCCGAGAACATCTCTGCAATCTCTGACAAGATTTCCAAATGCTGCTGCGTGACATTGTCCGGAATCAGCAGAAAGATCAGCAGCTTGACCGGTTCGCCGTCGGGGGATTCGAACGGAATTGGCTCGGACAGTCGGACGAATGCGGCCAGTGGCGCTTTCAGTCCGCGTATACGGCCATGTGGAACCGCGACGCCGTGTCCGAGGCCGGTCGAGCCTAGTCGCTCACGGGCAAACAGATTATCCGACACGGTCGAGCGGGCGATGCCGCAGTTGTTCTCGAAGATGAGCCCCGCTTGCTCGAACGCCCGTTTCTTGCTGGAGCATTCCAGATCGAGCACGACATTTTCGACAGGGAGAATATGACTGAAGTGGGTCATGATGCAATGCACAACAAAGCCTCGGCTCGGCATTATAGGAGCTTTCCCGGGCGCCACAAGACAAAGTCTGTGGCCTGCCGTCATCCGGAAAAACACGCCGGTGCAGATGTCTGCAAAGCGGCGTTGGTACTTACGTCTCGGTAACGGGATCGGGCGCTAAATCTATACCTCTCGACGATCAATGGCAATCGCTTTGACTATTTTTTCGGTGTGCCTTTCGGATGGCATTGCAAATGCTACTGCCGCGCGTGACGGGCATTGGGCGGCATTCCGGATAGCGGAAAATTCGCACGCCACGGATTGATGTCGATACCGCCTCTGCGCGTGTAGCGTGCGCTCACCATCAGCTTGCTGGGTTGGCACTGTTGTTGAATATCCATAAACACACGCTCCACGCAGTGCTCGTGAAATTCTTGATGCTGCCGGAACCCGATCAGGTATTTCAGTAAACCTTCCTGGTCGATCGCAGCCCCGGAATAGCGAATTTGTATGCTTGCCCAGTCTGGTTGATTAGTTACCGGGCAATTCGAGCGCAGCAGGTGTGAGACCAGCGTCTCTTCCACCGGTGCCTGATCCAAGGCCGCACGTAGCAGGGCTGGTTCGGGCGCGTAACGATCAATAGCAATATCCAAGCGGTCGAGCAACAGGCCATCGAATTCGCCCATCACTTGTTTGCCAAAGTCTTTTGACGGCAGCAGCTTGATTTGAATCTCTGCGCCGCATGCTGCGGATAAATCATTCTGCAGCAGCGCGGCTACAGCCTCTTGGCTATCTATGCGCGTCTGATTCAATGAATTCAGATACAGCTTCATCGACTTGGATTCGACCATGTTCGGCGTTTCAGCCGGCACCAGCAAGGTGGCGATGGCTACCTGCGGCTTACCGCGTTGGTTGAGCCAGGACAGCTCATAGGCGTTCCAAACATCCATGCCAAAAAACGGAAGCGTGCCAGTGAGGCCGAGCTCGCCGCGTTTTTCTGCGCGCAGCATGGGAAACAGCAGCGTCGGGTCGTAGCTGTCGGTGTAGACACTAGCTTTGCCAAGCGGAGAGCCCCCTGGTGTGGTGACGTCATTCATTGGGTAACAACCTGTGGGGTATTCAGCAAAACGCGCTCACAAAAATAATTTATAGGCAGGATTCTCGCTCTCATCCCAAGCGCGGTAACCCAGCGTCGCCAGAAACGCGCGGAAGGCTTTCATCTCTTGCTTCGGCACTTGTAGTCCCACCAAGACACGACCGACATCGCCACCCTGACTTCGGTAGTGGAACAGGCTGATGTTCCAGTTGGGCGCCATGCTATCCAAAAAGCGCATCAAGGCACCGGGGCGCTCGGGGAATTCAAAGCGGTACAAAATTTCGTTGCCGGCATGCGCGCTCTTGCCGCCGACCAGGTGACGAATATGCAGCTTCGCTAATTCATCTTGCGTCAGGTCGATGGTTTTGAAGCCCTGTTTCTTGAACAGCTTGCTGATCTTCTCGGGCTCATCACGATCCGCCACCTGCAGCCCGACGAACACATGCGCTTCTTTGTCATCGCTGATGCGGTAATTGAATTCAGTCACAGCACGCGCGCCGACCAACTGACAGAAGCGCTTGAAGCTGCCACGCTCTTCGGGAATCGTCACGGCAAATACCGCTTCATGTGCCTCACCCACCTCGGCACGTTCGGCAACGAAGCGTAAGCGATCAAAGTTCATGTTCGCACCGCAGGCGATTGCCACTAGCGTCTGATCACGCACCGGCTGACGTGCTTTGGCCGCGCGCGCGATATAAGCCTTGGCACCCGCCACCGCCAGCGCTCCGGCAGGTTCAAGAATGCTGCGCGTATCGGTAAAAACATCTTTAATGGCCGTGCAGACATCATCCGTGTCGACTAGCAAAACCTCATCGACGACCTGCTTTGCAAGCCGGAAGGTTTCCTCGCCAACTTGCTTGACTGCGGTGCCATCCGAGAACAAGCCGACATCACTCAACACCACCCGTCGACCCGCTTTGAGTGAGCGCGCCATCGCATCAGAATCAGTGGTCTGCACACCAATCACTTTAATGTCCGGTCGCACCGCTTTAATGTAAGCGCCAATGCCACCGATCAGGCCGCCGCCGCCAATCGCAACAAACACCGCATGAATAGGGCCAGCATGCTGCCGCAGAATCTCCATGGCGATAGTGCCTTGACCCGCGATTACCTCCGGATCATCAAACGGATGCACAAAGGTCAGTTTTTCTTTTTTCTCCAGATGCAGCGCATGCTGGTAGGCATCCGAATACGACTCACCCGACAAGACGACTTCGCCACCGCGCGCGCGCACCGCTTCAATCTTCAGCGCCGGTGTTGTCGTGGGCATCACGATCACGGCGCGGCATCCCAGTGTCTTAGCTGACAGCGCGACACCCTGTGCATGATTCCCCGCCGAGGCGCAGATCACGCCTCGCCGGAGTTGTGCGGGTGTCAACTGCGCCATCTTGTTGTACGCTCCCCGCAACTTGAAGCTAAATACGCTTTGCATATCTTCGCGTTTCAGGTAGATACGATTACCTGTGCGGTCAGAGAGCGTGGGCGCGAGCTCGAGCGGTGTTTCAACCGCAAGGTCATAAACGCGCGATGTGAGAATCTTCTTCAGATAACTGGTCGTCATAACCACCGATTATAAAGGACGCCTTTTGCGCTTCTTACGCAGTTTTTACCTCTCATGCTGGAATCACAACTAAGCGCGCTACTCGCGACGCTGGCATTGCCGGCGGTTGGGCTACCTGCGCTGTTCATCGTTTGCTTGCTATCCGCGACCTTGTTGCCGATGGGTTCAGAGCCAGCGCTATTCGCGCTGGTGAAAGCCAACCCAGAGTTATTCTGGGTCGCGTTGGCAGTCGCCACCGTCGGCAATACGCTCGGTGGTGTCATCAATTACGTCATGGGGATTGGCGCCAAGCGCGCCTTCACGCGTGAGCGCGAAACCCGTTGGTTTGCTTGGTTGCAGCGATTCGGCCCCAAGACCTTGCTCCTCTCTTGGTTGCCGATCATCGGTGACCCACTGTGTGCGCTGGCCGGATGGCTGGCAATGCCGTTCTGGCCCTGTGTGCTGTGGATGGCTATCGGCAAACTGCTGCGCTACGCCACCATCACCACCTTTCTGCTGTGGGTGCCGGATAGCTTCTGGCAGGCAATGCTACTGAAGGCGTAATTGACCCCTATTCCTCAGCAAAACAAAGGTCTAAGCCACCTTTTTGTGCAGCGCACTAGGCTAGAATAGCAACTTTGCATCACTCGGTCGCCACCGCATCATGAACGCACCCGCGCAATTCCAAGCCGTACTGGCTGACTCGGTTCAAGAGACTGAACAGGCGCGTTTACGTGAGATCCCCTACAACTACACCTCATTCTCTGATCGCGAGATCGTGATCCGGCTACTGGGCGATACGGCCTGGGACCTGATCACACAGCTGCGCAGCCTGCGCCAGACCGGGCGTTCTGCACGCATGCTGTACGAGGTACTGGGCGACATCTGGGTGGTGCAGCGCAACCCCTACCTGCAAGACGATTTGCTCGATAACCCATCGCGCCGCGAGGCGCTGATCGATGCGCTGTATCACCGACTGAATGAGGTTGATAGGCGTCGCGTGGTGGCGGAGGACGACCACACCATCGAGCCGGAAATCAAACAACGCAAGCAGCATGTCGCAACCTTGGTCGAGCTGGCGCGGCAAGCGGTGAAAGATTTCGCAGCCGATTTCGACCGCATGCGTGAATTGCGTCGACGCGCGCGCCGCGTGCTCGGTCGTTATACCGCTGCGGACAACATTAAATTTGATGGCATGTCGCGCGTATCGCATGTCACCGATGCCACCGACTGGCGCGTCGAGTATCCGTTCGTGGTGCTGACCCCAGATGCCGAAGAAGAAATGGCTGGGCTAGTGAAAGCCTGCATCGAGCTCGGCTTGACCATCATACCCAGAGGCGGTGGTACCGGTTACACCGGCGGCGCAATTCCGTTGACGCCAATGTCAGCCGTCATCAACACCGAAAAACTCGAAGATCTGGGCGAAGTCGAAATGACGCGTCTACCCGGCGTAGATCGCGAGTACGCCACGATTGTCAGCGGTGCCGGCGTGGTCACACGTCGTGTTGCTGATGCAGCAGAGCGCGCCGGCTTTATATTTGCGGTCGACCCGACATCGGCCGACGCTTCCTGCATTGGCGGCAATATCGCCATGAACGCTGGTGGTAAAAAAGCGGTGCTATGGGGTACCGCGATCGACAACCTCGCCAGCTGGCGCATGGTAGACCCAAACGGTGATTGGCTCGAGGTCACGCGCCTGGATCACAACCTCGGCAAAATTCATGACGCGCCGCTCGTGCGCTTCAAGCTCGAATGGACACATCCCGCCGAGCGTGGCCGGACGCAGCAAGCATTTCGAACCGAAGTGCTCGAGATCGAAGGCCAGCGTTTTCGCAAGCAAGGTTTGGGTAAAGATGTCACCGACAAATTCCTCGCTGGTTTACCTGGTGTGCAAAAGGAAGGTACCGATGGTCTGATTACCTCGGCGCGTTGGATTCTGCACCGCATGCCAAACCATACGCGTACGGTTTGTCTCGAGTTTTTCGGACAGGCGCGCGAGGCGATACCCTCCATTGTCGAGATCAAAGATTTTCTCAGCGCTGAAACTAGCAAGGGCGGTGCCGTACTTGCGGGTCTGGAACATCTGGACGAACGCTATTTGCGCGCGGTGGGCTACGCCACTAAATCCAAGCGCGGCGTGCTACCGAAAATGGTGATCATCGGCGATATCGTCGGCGATGATGATGATGCAGTCGCGCGCGCGACATCTGAAGTAATCCGCCTCGCCAATACTCGCGTCGGCGAAGGTTTCGTCGCGGTGAGTCCAGAGGCGCGCAAAAAATTCTGGGTTGATCGTGCGCGTACGGCAGCGATTGCGAGACACACCAACGCCTTTAAAATCAATGAAGATGTCGTGATACCGCTCGATCGCATGGGCGAGTACACCGATGGTATCGAGCGCATCAATATCGAGCTCTCCATCGCCAATAAATTAAAGCTGCTCGGCGAGTTGCAAACGTTTTTCACTAAGGGTCAGCTACCGCTCGGTAAACATGATGATGCCGAGGGTATCGAGATACCACCCGCCGAGCTGCTGGAGGATCGAGTTAGCGAGGCCATCGATCTGCTGTCGCGGGTACAGATGCGCTGGTCCTGGTTGCTGAGCAGTCTCGACCAACCACTGAAAGATGTGCAAGCTACTTGGAACGAGTTTGGTCTGGAGGCCTTGCTACCAGTGATCGATGCGCGTATCGCAGCGAACCCAAGTGCAACCGTATTCGATGTCGTACAAGACCGTAGCGTGCGCGTGTCGTGGAAACAAGAGCTGCGCGCGCCGCTGCGCCAAATATTCGGTGGCGCTGCCTTCAAGCCAATTCTTGACGAGTGCAGTGCGATCCACCAGCGTGTACTACGTGGCCGTGTATTCGTTGCGCTGCATATGCACGCCGGTGACGGCAATGTACACACGAATTTGCCAGTCAACTCAGATGACTACCAGATGCTCAAAGATGCGCACGCTGCGGTTGAGCGCATCATGGCACTGGCACGTTCGCTCGATGGCGTAATTTCGGGCGAACATGGCATCGGCATTACCAAACTTGAATTTCTCACGGATGATGAGATTGCCGAGTTCCGCGATTACAAAAAACGGATTGATCCCGAGGGGCGCTTTAACAAAGGCAAGCTCCTTGAAAACGCAGATCTGCGCAATGCCTATACGCCCTCATTTGGTTTGATGGGCCATGAGTCACTGATTTTGCAGCAGAGCGATCTCGGTGCTATCGCCAATAGTGTCAAAGACTGCCTGCGTTGCGGCAAGTGCAAGCCCGTGTGTGCTACTCACGTGCCGCGCGCCAATTTGCTGTATTCGCCGCGCAATAAAATTCTCGCTACGTCGCTACTGGTTGAGGCTTTTTTATACGAAGAGCAAACTCGGCGCGGTATATCGATCCGGCACTGGGAAGAATTTGAAGACGTGGGCGACCATTGCACCGTCTGTCATAAGTGCGCCAACCCCTGCCCGGTCGATATTGATTTCGGCGATGTCTCGATGAACATGCGCAACCTGCTGCGCAAGATGGGTAAGCGCTCATTCAATCCGGGTAAGCGCGCCGCGATGTTTTTCCTGAATGCGACCGACCCTTCCACCATCAATGCCACGCGGCAGGTGATGATTGCCTGGGGCTACAAGCTGCAGCGCTTTGCGCACGACTTCTTGAAAAATTTTGCCATCAAGCAGACCAAAGCGCCGCCTGCTACCGTTGGCAAGCCTGCCGTGCGCGAGCAGGTGATTCACTTCATTAATAAAAAAATGCCGGGCAAGCTGCCGAATAAAACCGCGCGTGCTTTGCTCGATATTGAAGATAACCAGTTCGTACCGATCATTCGCAACCCGAAAGCGACCACCGTAGACTCAGAGGCAGTGTTCACTTCCCGGGTTGTGGGTCTGAGCGATTATTCTCGCAAGTAGGCTTAGCCACCCAAGCGATGCTGTGGCAGGTGGGTGTACAGACGGTGCTGCCGCCGGGGTATCTCTGCTGCGGCTACCCGCAGCGCGGTAGCGGCGACTATGACAAGGCTGAGAAGATCATCACCGATAATCGTGTGCTATTCCACCGCATGGCCAATACGCTGAACTACCTCGATATCAAGACCGTGGTGGTATCGTGCGGTACTTGTTACGATCAGCTACAAGGCTACGAGTTTGAAAAAATATTCCCCGGTTGCCGTATCGTCGATATTCATGAATTCCTGCTCGAGAAAGGCGTCAAGCTCGAAGGCGTCACGGGCACGCGCTACATGTATCACGACCCTTGCCACAGCCCGATGAAGCAGCAGGATCCACTCAAGACCGTGAATAGCTTGATCGCGACCGCGGATGCGCAAAAAATAGAAAAAAATGATCGCTGTTGCGGCGAGTCAGGCACGCTGGCCATCACGCGTCCCGATGTCTCGACGCAAGTACGATTCCGCAAAGAGATCGAGATGACAAAAGCTGCCGATAAATTACGTGCCGATGGCTTCAAGGGCGAGGTGAAAATTCTCACCTCTTGTCCTTCCTGCCTGCAGGGCTTGTCGCGCTTTAATGAAGACGCTAACACCGAAGCAGACTATATCGTGGTGGAAATCGCGCGTCATTTGCTTGGCGAAGATTGGCTACCCGAGTATGTGGCACGTGCCAATGATGGCGGCATCGAAAGAGTGTTGGTCTGAGCATGGGTCAGCATCAGATATCCAGAGTCGCTGGCTGCGAGTTATGCGAAAGCACAGGCGGAGAGCTGCTGCATCAGGCCGCACAGTTTCGTGTGGTACTGATCGATGACGACAATTACCCGGGCTTTTGCCGAGTGATCTGGCAAGACCATGTCAAAGAAGTCACCGACTTACCCGAGCTTGATCGCATGCTGTTGATGGACGTGCTGTGGCAGGTGGAGCTCGTGGTGCGCGAAGTGATGCAGCCCGAGAAAATCAATCTCGCCAGCTTCGGCAATATGGTTCCGCACTTGCATTGGCATGTGATTCCGCGTTTCACCGACGATGTGCATTTCCCGCAGCCGGTTTGGGGGCAGGCGCAGCGCGCGCCACAGCCGGCGTCGCTGCAAGTGCGGCGTGAGCGGCTCGAGGCATTGCGTGCCAAAATGCGCCAAAGGCTCTCTACTTACCCATGATGAAAGCCTGAGTTCAATTTTCGCTTTTGCATGAAGGACACGTAGTGAGCTCGGAACACATCCCCACCGCCATCACCCTGCACAAATCCTCCCGTACCCTTGAACTTGGGTATGGCGACCAATCGTATGAGCTTCCCTTCGAATTCCTGCGCGTACTGTCGCCGTCCGCCGAGGTGCGCGGCCACGGTCCCGGGCAAGAGACACTGCAAACCGGCAAGCGGTTGGTGCAGATCACTGCCATCGAGCCGGTCGGGCATTACGCGATCCGGCCAGTGTTCTCGGATGGCCACGACAGCGGCATCTATTCATGGGACTTGCTGCACGGTTTTTGCGTAAACCGGGAAGCACTGTGGGAAGACTATCTGCGACGGCTTGAGGCAGCCGGCCATGATCGTGACTCTGGCCGTGATGCACCGATGTCAGTCACGGGTGGTGGATGCGCGTCACATTAAGCCTCGCCGCGCACACCGTTGCGGCCGCAGAAACCAGCGCGTATTTTTAGTTCGCCGACGGCCGCCACAAGTGGCGGCTGTGGTTTACATAGAGCCTGCCACCGCATCGCCCGCATCGCCCGCTTCGGCCTGAGTAAGACCTTCGCGGAACTGGGCAAGCATATAAACTTGCCTGTGCATCAGGTCAGCGTACAGTCCGTTGACTTCGGCTGATGCGCCGGGCAGCTTCAGGATTTGTGAATTGTCGATGATCGGGGCCAGTGTGCGAGCAAACGATTGTCGCAATAGTTCTAATTCGTTCGGTAGCAGATCAAAGCTTTGGGCGAGATCAGCAAGTAATTCGCTGTTAATGTTTTCGGTGAAATCGAAGGCAAGTAATTCGTTCCACGCATCTTCGGCGGTGCTGGCCGAAGAGGTCGACGGCCTCTGCTGACGCTGAGGATTAACAATGGATGCCGCATGCCAGGCGTCTCGCCATGTAGCGTCAATGGCTTCGGCCAGTGCTGCATAAACGCCGAGACCCATCAACTTTTCTGCCACGACCCCGGCCTTCGGTGCCTGCGCAGTTCCAAGTTCCGGGAAGCTGTGCGCCGCGGTCGTCGCTGTCACGCAATGCTCAAATAAATTTGAAAACACTGAGCTCAGTGTTTGAGATTCATGATGCAAAGCGGAGGATACGATAATACCCATCTCGGAAGTCACGGCTGACACAAGATCGTTTCTAAGCTGTAACCATCCCAAATCCTCGTAGGTATGGTCAATTACATCCTTATCCACTAAAACTTTTTCTAATGTTGCGATCATTCCGGTAGAGAGCGCGTTGACTAAGCTGTTGATTGTGTCGGCTGAATTTGATGGACCTAATAACTTACTTTTCATTACGGGAAGCGCTTGCAGATAAGGAAGTAGAAAATCAATCATTGGCACTGTCGCGCCCATATTGAAAAGCATTTTCTCTATAGTTTCCTTTATATCTGGTCGACGGAAATCATCAGCTTCCGAGGTGGTTAGTTTTTTTATTAATTCAGCAAAGGACGATTTATCAAAATCACGAATGTTTATCGAAACTGTTGTTCCTGAGTTTGGTGGTGAACTCAAGATCATATTGGGTAGCAGTTCTCGGATAATTCGATTCTTGGTGTGTCGAAAGGCTTCGTTTCGCAGTTGAGGGAACAAGGGGTTGCGTATCAATTCGTCCACAAGTACAAGTAGGGTCAAGATATGGTTTGGCGCGCCATACAACGGGACGCCTCGTGCTTCTAGCGTAGCCTCCAAAGTCTTTATTGCGATTAGCAGGACATGGTCACCATAGATATTTTTTTGTCCAAACGGGGCCCCATGCCTTAAGAGATTTCTGACCAATTTAGGGTGACTATTTATTGCTGCCACCATCAAGGCATCGTTGCCGTATTCATTAACTTCATCGAGCGGCACTCGATATGTGAGCAATAGCTTCAGAATCTCATCGAAATTCCCAAGAGATATGTCGGACATGAAAAGCACATGTATCAGAGCTTGCGGACGATTTTCTAAGATTCCGGTTGCTTGAAACAAAGTCGGCGCTCCATTTTCCAGAAGAAATTTCACGGCAGTGAGATGTCTATTGCGAATGGCCGCAGACAGAGCAAGGTAGGCCGCTGATTTCCCGTTTTTTAGCCGCGCGCCTTTTTTTATCATGAGCGACAGCAGGTCAACTGCTCCACACTCGGCGGCAAGCTGCAACGGGGTCTCTGAGTAGTTATCCTTCAGCAACGAATCTGCCCCAGCTTCCACTAAAAGGCTTGCTGCTTCGGAGAAATTTACATCGATAGCAAGTGTCAGTGGGGTCCGACCGCTTTTTGCTCTTTCGTCTAGATTCACTTTAAGTTCTATCAGTCGCCGGACAATATCTATTTGCTCGAATTCAATTGCGGTCAGCAGAGGCGTTGTACTAGCCGAGACGCTGATGAGCGGCACGCCGACTTCCAGTAGCCAGTTAAACAGCTGGAGATTTCCTGACTGGGCGGCCGCTACAAGAACAGTTTTTTCATCCTCAAGGATGGCACTCGCACCTCTGGCAATCAATAATTGACAGCATTCGAGATGCCCGTTTTGAGCTGCGTGCCACAAGGCCGATTTGCCATTGCTCCCATCTGTCGCATCAATATCAGCGCCCCGTTTGATCAGCAGCTTGCAGACTTCATGATGCCCATTCTGTGCCGCACATATCAGCGGCTGCCTGCTTCCCGGCGATCTGATAGCTGAGACACCGAAAAAAAAGAGTAGGGAGCAAATATCGAGATCGCCGATCTCAGCAGCAAGCGCCAACGCGTCCCAGGCGTCATCCGACACTAGGTTCGGATTCACTGCGGGGTGATGCATCAATTGCCTGACAACGCCTTGACGTCTGTGTTGTACGGCAGCCATCAGCGCGGTCTCTCCATTCGGGTCTTTCCGATTCGGATTTCCCCGATGATCCAGCAGCAACTTCACGGTGGATTCATCACCCCATCCGGCTGCGATCATCAGCGCAGTGGTGCGCCGGTTTGTGTTGGGTTCATCGTCATCCGAATCACTTTCGCTAGTCCTATCGTGTTCGGGTGAGAGAACGATGCTTGGCTCCGAATATTGAACTTGTAGCAAGCCCAATTTAAATCCTTCCCGATCAAATTCGGGTGGTATCAATATCAGCCTGGAATTTTCATCGGCATCGTGGAACAGTAGTTTCGCACCGCAATCAAAGCTAAGGGTAGCGATCTCTTCAGGGCAACTGAAGACGTTAAGTAGCGTATAGCCTTCCGCTGGCCAGTGGGTCTGTGATTCACCGAAAAGTAACTTGATAGCCAGTTTTTCATCAGGAGCAAAGTCACACAGGATTTCATTCGCCTCAGTCTCAGTCAGCATTCTGATCTCGGGTGACAAAGCGCTACTGGAAGTAGCAGTGGCGCTCGAGGCAGAGATCGGCTCCGGTGAGGTGGAAGGCGGTGCTGTAGAGCCGAACAGAAGGTACGCGCTATCCGTCGTTTGCGGAGATGGGTCTTCCTCTGTGCGTCGACGTTTTAAGGCGGGCTCACCATGAATCGGCGGGGAACTGTTTGCATGTTCACGTCCACGTTTTCTGCCGCCGGTTTGTGCTTCGCCCGACTGTTCATCGTCGCTGGCGACATCGACATCCATCCCGTCGTCCTCGGTAGACGCGTTTGCCGCTGGCTGATGCATGCGCGGTGAGTTTCGCCCATTTTCGCCGTGCGGCGACCGGCGAGTTTGGGGAAGATTCGGGTTTTCAGGCGTTGGTTGGCTAGTCGATCGGGCGCTGCTTGTAGCAAGATAGGTACTCATCTGGGATAGCTTTCATCGTATTCATAGCAGGGCCACCCCTGCAACCAAGCCCTGAGTGCAAATTTGCTGCATTCGGTTCGGATAAGCGGGTCTGCGGTTAGATTGCAGCCGCATGATTCCCTGCGGGATATCCTCAGGCATTGCCGGTGGTTCGATGAACGGGATGCCCCTTGTATAATCCGAGAGCAAATCGCACAGCCTCTCGCCCCGCCATGACTCAGACCCATTTCGGCTACCAGCAAGTCCCCGAAGCACAGAAGGTGAAGAAAGTCGCCGAGGTGTTCCATTCGGTTGCCGCGAAATATGACGTGATGAACGACCTCATGTCTGCTGGTCTGCACCGCATATGGAAGGCTTTCACGGTTGCGCAGGCGGGCATCCGTCCTGGCTTCAAAGTGCTGGATATTGCGGCGGGCACAGGCGACTTGACTGCGGCGTTCGCAAAACGTGCGGGCCCCAGCGGTCAGGTCTGGCATACCGATATCAACGAATCCATGCTGCGTGTTGGTCGCGACCGCATGATCAATGAGGGGCTGTTGCTGCCAACGCTGATCTGCAACGCAGAGAAACTGCCTTTTCCCGATAACTATTTTGATCGTGTGTCCGTGGCTTTCGGGCTGCGCAACATGACGCACAAAGATGTCGCGCTGGCCGAAATGCGCCGTGTGCTGAAGCCGGGCGGCAAGCTGCTGGTGCTGGAATTCTCGAAGGTCGCAGCGCCGCTGCAAAAGGCTTACGACGTTTATTCGTTCAAGGTGCTGCCGTGGCTGGGAGAGAAAATCGCCAGCGATGCTCATAGCTATCAGTACCTCGCCGAATCGATACGCATGCATCCTGATCAGGACACGCTAAAAGCCATGATGCAAGACGCGGGATTGGATCGCGTCGAGTATTTCAATCTGACGGCAGGAGTGGCAGCGCTGCATGTGGGCGTGAAGTTTTGACCACACGCGTTTTTCCGCAACGATCACTGATCGCTGCCATTAACCATGTCCTGGCGCGTCAACCTGCGCTACGCGACAAGCTCAGAACACACACAGGTAAGGCGGCGTGTATCGACATAGGCGTGGCCCGGCTTGACCTGGCAATTGCTGCCGATGGTTTGCTGCAGCTTGCCGCCAGCGAGCCGAATGTCACCATCACTATCCAACCGACGAATTTGCCGCGCATGCTGAGCGATATGGATCGCGCGTTTTCGTATGTGACGATCAGCGGTGATGCTGATTTCGCTCGTACGATCTCCGAGCTCGCCAATGAGCTACGGTGGGAGCTGGAAGAAGAACTCGCACCGTGGGTGGGTGATATAGCTGCCGTGCGAATCGCGAACGCTGCGCGCCAATTCCTCGGGATGGCAAAGAGCACCGCGCAAAACCTGGCAGAAAACATGGCCGAGTACTGGCTAGAAGAAAATCCGACGCTGTTATACCGCCGTGCGGGCGACGATTTTGCTGCCGAAGTTGCGCGGCTGCGCGACGATGTCGAGCGATTGAGCAAGCGCGTCGAGAAGATTGAGCGACTCGCACGTACTGACGCAGGTGCCGCATGATCACGCGTACGCTTCGCGTAGTTAAGATTCTGAGCGTTGTCTTGCGCTTTGGTTTGGATGAGATTGTGCTGTCCAGCGCGCGCCGACCGATTCCGTTGCGGCTAATGGCAATCGTGTTTTTTTGGCGCGATCTCTCGGCAGCGCGCGGCGTACGCCTTCGGCGTGCGTTGGAAGAGTTGGGCCCAATTTTTGTGAAGTTTGGTCAGCTGCTATCCACGCGACGCGATTTGATGCCGCCCGATATTGCTGACGAACTCGCACTGCTACAGGATCGTGTGCCGCCATTCGCCTCTGACTTGGCGGTGGCCGAGATCACGCGCGCGCTGGGCGCACCACCTGATCAGCTATTCGGCAGCTTCCAGCGCGAGCCGGTGGCATCCGCCTCGGTGGCGCAGGTACATTTCGCGACATTGAAGGATGGTACCGAGGTCGCGGTCAAGGTGCTGCGTCCGGGTATTCTGCGAGCGATCGAAAGTGATATCGCGCTGATGCGTATCATCGCTACGTGGGTACATCGTTGGTCGGAAGATGGTCGACGTTTGCGGCCGCGCGAGGTCGTTGCAGAGTTTGATAAATACCTGCACGACGAGCTTGACTTGATGCGAGAAGCTGCCAACGGTAGCCAACTGCGGCGGAATTTCGAGCAGTCGGCGCTCTTGCTGGTGCCGCAGATGTATTGGGATTATTGTGCCGAGTCGGTCATCGTGATGGAGCGCATGCACGGCATTCCGATTTCACAAATCGACAAGCTGCGTGAGGCGGGTGTCGATCTGCAAAAGCTATCGCGCGATGGCGTAGAAATCTTTTTTACGCAGGTATTTCGTCACGGGTTTTTCCATGCCGACATGCACCCCGGGAATATCCTGGTGTCGACCGATCCAGCCACTTTTGGTCGATATATCGCACTTGATTTCGGCATCGTCGGTACGTTGACTGATTTTGACAAAGATTATCTCTCGCAAAACTTTCTGGCATTTTTCCGGCGTGATTATCGACGCGTGGCACAAGCGCACATTGAATCCGGTTGGGCGCCGCCAGAGACCCGCGTTGATGAGTTGGAAGCGGCAGTACGCGCCTGTTGCGAGCCTATCTTTAACAAACCTTTGGCCGAGATATCGTTCGGACAAGTTTTGCTGCGTTTATTTCAGACCTCGCGTCGTTTCAATATCGAAGTCCAGCCGCAGCTGGTGCTATTGCAAAAAACCCTGCTCAATATTGAAGGCCTCGGGCGACAACTGGATCCGAATCTGGATTTATGGCAGACCGCCAAGCCCATTCTCGAACAATGGGTGAAAGAGCAGATTGGCTGGCGTGGCTTTTTTGACAAGATAAAGGCCGAGGCTCCCCAATATGCGCAGATCCTGCCGACGTTGCCACGTTTGCTACAACAAAGTTTGTCTTCCCGCGCTGAGCCACCGCCTGACCATAGCGGCTTGCTCAAGCGGCTCATTGCAGAGCAACGACGTACCAATCTGCTGCTTGGTGTGATCGTCTACTTCGGCGGCGGCCTGCTGGCCGGCATTTTGCTGGTGCAGCTTTTGATTCGCTTGCACGGCGGCGACTAAGAGTTTCAATCTAGGCATTGGCGGTATGCCTGCGCCTGACTGTCAAATAGCGATTTAATCCGATTCGCACCAAGCGCTCAGTTTGCAGAGTGTTATCCGCGCAATAAAAAATCGTGCCCCCCGAAGAATTCACGCGGCTATAATCGCGCAAAATTTTTTATGGCGATGAATTTTTTCCGCCGGGAGCCAAAATGAATACTCTGCTGGCCTTTGTACTGGTCTACTTACTGATCTCGATCAGTATTGGACTGTACGCCGCGACTCGTGTGAGGAATGCGACTGACTACGCAGTCGCCGGCCGCTCTTTACCGATGCCTGTTGTGATTGCGACCGTATTTGCGACTTGGTTCGGCTCGGAGACGGTGCTCGGCATCCCGGCGCGTTTTGCCGAGCAAGGCTTGAGCGGTACGGTCGAAGATCCGTTTGGCGCATCCTTGTGCCTGATTTTTGTCGGGTTATTCTTCGCGCGCAAGCTCTACCGCATGAACCTGCTCACCATCGGTGACTATTACAAGCAGCGTTACAACCGCACGGTTGAAGTCATCGTTTCTTTATGCATCGTGGCCTCTTACTTGGGCTGGGTGTCGGCACAAATTACCGCAATGGGCTTGGTGTTCAGTGTGCTGACTGGCGGCGCTATCTCGATGTCGTATGGCATGGTGCTCGGTGCAGCTATTGTGCTGCTGTACACCTTGTTTGGCGGTATGTGGTCGGTGGCGCTGACGGATGCGTTCCAGATGCTGTTGATCGTGGCCGGTATGTTGTTTATCGGCTGGGTGATAGCCGATGCGGCCGGTGGTGTTGGCACAGTGATTAGCCATGCCTCGGAAGCGGGCAAGCTTCGCTTTCTTCCTGAAATGACGTTGCCGAGCATGCTTGCGTTTATTGGTGCGGCGGTGACCATCATGTTCGGCTCGATTCCGCAGCAGGATGTGTTTCAGCGTGTGATGTCGGCGCGTAACGAGAGTATCGCGGCATCCGGTGCCGTGATCGGCGGCTCAATGTATTTCATCATCTCGTTCATCCCGATGTTCCTGGTGTATGCCTCGCAGTTGATTGATCCGCAATTGTTTGCGTCGCTGCTGGAAGAGGATTCGCAGCTGATTCTGCCAACACTGATTCTGCGCGACACCCCACTGATTGCGCAGATTATGTTCTTCGGAGCGCTACTGTCGGCCATCATGTCAACCGCCAGCGGCACGCTGCTGGCGCCGAGCGTGACGCTGACCGAGAACATCATTCGCGAGATACGTCCGATGAATGACCAGCAGTTGCTACTCACCACACGAATCGTCGTGTTTTGTTTCACGATTATCGTGACCACCTTTGCGCTGATGTCGCAAGGTATGCCGATTTACGAGATGGTCGGTAATTCCTACAAAGTACCCCTGGTCGGTGCCTTTATTCCGTTGGTGATGGGCTTGTACTGGAAACGGGCTACCACGCAGGGCGCCCTGGCATCGGTGATCGGTGGCTTGTCGTCGTGGGTACTGATGGAAGTATTTGGTGCTGAATCAATCTGGCCACCGCAGTTGGTGGGCCTGCTGGTCGCCTTCTTCGGCATGATTCTTGGCTCGCTTGCCCCGCAGTGGTTGGGGCAGCAAGCGGAACATCAGCCCGCCTGAGTTGTCTGCTGGCGCGCCCGGCATCCAGCCAAGCAGCCGCCAAGCATGTGCGCTGTCGCTGCCGGCTATCTGAGCGTGCCGTTGCCCCCTGCGAAAACCCCCTATAATCGAGGGTTTTCGAAAATTCGCAGGGAGAAACTCGTGCCGATCTACGCCTACCGCTGCGAAGCTTGCGGCTTCGCGAAAGACGCGCTGCAAAAAGTCTCTGACGCGCCCCTCACTGACTGCCCCGCTTGCGGCGAGGCGAAATTCAAGAAACAGCTCACGGCTGCCGGGTTTCAGTTGAAGGGCACCGGCTGGTATGTGACGGATTTTCGCAATGGCGCTAGCTCGGCTAAGCCGAGCACACAGGACGCGACCAAGAGCGAAGGTGCAAGCACTGGTGCCAGCGATAACGCCGCCAGCAGTAGCGGGAGCGTTGGAAGTAGCGACTCGGGCGCTAGCGCTGGTAGCAGCAATGCCAACAGCAATGCCAACAGCACAGCGTCATCCGCCGCATCTTCAAGCAGCGGCGACAGCGCGGGCACCCAGTCCACCTCTGCGTCTTAAGCGAGTAGCGCATGCGTAAATACTTCATTACTGGTTTACTGGTTCTGGTGCCCTTGGTGATCACGCTTTGGGTGTTGAACCTGATCGTTGGTACGCTGGACGGCTCGTTGGTGCTACTACCGCCTGAGTGGCGCCCTGAGTCCTTGTTCGGTTTTTATCTGCCGGGCTTTGGCACTCTCGTGACCTTGCTGATTGTTTTCATAACCGGCCTGGTCACGCAAAACATCATCGGCAATCGCGTGCTGAAGCTATGGGAACTGCTGCTGCAACGTATACCGGTAGTGAACTCGATCTACTCGAGCGTCAAGCAAGTCTCTGATACTTTGCTGTCATCCAGTGGCAACGCATTTCGCAAGGCACTGTTGGTACAGTATCCGCGCGAAGGCGTCTGGACCATTGCATTTCAGACCGGTGTGCCCGGTGGTGATGTTAAAAATCATCTCGTGGGTGATTACGTCAGTGTCTACGTGCCGACGACACCCAACCCGACGTCGGGTTTTTTCTTAATGCTGCCGCGATCCGATGTGATCGAGCTCGAGATGAGCGTCGACGAGGCGCTGAAGTACATTGTATCGATGGGCGTTGTATCGCCGCCCAATAAAAAACTAACGACGGCAGCAACGCCGAAGAGCCACTAACACTCCTGATCTGTCGAGATTTTATTCATGTCTATGCGTACACATTACTGCGGCCTGACCTCCGAGGCGCAGATGGGCCAAACCGTAAGCTTGTGCGGCTGGGTACACCGCCGTCGAGATCACGGTGGTGTCATTTTTATTGATCTGCGTGATCGCGAAGGTTTGGTGCAAGTTGTGTGCGACCCGGACCGAATCGATATGTTCAAGGCGGCTGAGGCAGTTCGTAATGAATTTTGCTTGCGTATTACCGGGCTGGTGCGCGCGCGCCCAGCGGGTACTGAAAACGCGGGCCTCACATCGGGCAAGATCGAAGTGCTGTGCCATGAGCTTGAAGTACTGAACCCGTCAGTCACGCCGCCATTCCAGCTCGATGACGACAATCTTTCTGAGACCACGCGCCTGACTCATCGGGTACTCGATCTGCGTCGCCCGCAGATGCAGCACAACCTGCGCCTGCGTTACCGCGTTTCGATGGAGGTGCGCAAGTTCCTCGATGCGAATGGTTTCATCGACATCGAAACACCGATGCTGACCAAATCCACGCCTGAGGGCGCGCGTGATTATCTGGTGCCGTCGCGTGTGAATGCGGGTCATTTCTTTGCGTTGCCACAGTCGCCGCAGTTGTTCAAGCAATTGCTGATGGTATCCAACTTTGATCGGTACTATCAGATCACCAAGTGCTTCCGCGACGAAGATCTGCGCGCTGATCGTCAGCCTGAGTTTACTCAGATCGATTGCGAAACCTCGTTCATGACCGAGCAGGAAATTCGCGACATGTTCGAGGGCATGATCCGTGGTGTATTTAAAAACGTTCTGAACGTCGATCTGCCGAACCCTTTTCCGGTGATGGATTACGCAACTGCAATGGGAATGTACGGCTCCGACAAGCCAGACATGCGCGTGAAGATGGAATTCACCGAACTCACCGACGTGATGAAAGATGTCGAGTTCAAGGTCTTCTCCGGCGCGGCCAACATGGATAACGGTCGCGTGGTCGGTCTGCGTGTACCAGGTGGTGCCGCGATGCCGCGTTCCGAGATCGATGCGTACACGCAGTTCGTCGCGATCTATGGCGCAAAGGGCCTGGCGTATATCAAGATCAATGAAATTGCGAAAGGCCGTGACGGCCTGCAGTCGCCGATCGTGAAGAACATTCACGATGCGGCATTGACCAAGATTCTCGAGCTGACCGGCGCGCAAGATGGCGATTTGATTTTCTTCGGTGCTGACAAGGCGAAAGTCGTCAATGACGCGATTGGTGCGCTACGCGTGAAAATCGGTCACAGTGATTTTGGGCGTAAGGGCGGTCTGTTTGATGAAGACTGGCGTCCATTATGGGTAGTGGACTTCCCGATGTTCGAACACGACGAAGATGAAAATCGCTGGAATGCACTGCACCACCCCTTCACCGCGCCGAAGGCGGGGCATGAGGAATTCATCGACTCAGCACCGGGCCGTGCCATCGCACAAGCCTATGACATGGTGCTGAATGGTTGGGAGCTCGGCGGTGGTTCGGTGCGTATTCACCGCGCTGATGTGCAGAGCAAAGTATTCAAAGCGCTCAACATTGGCGATGAAGAGGCGCGCATCAAGTTCGGCTTTTTGCTAGATGCGTTGCAGTACGGCGCACCGCCGCACGGTGGCCTTGCGTTCGGTCTCGATCGTCTGGTAACGATGATGACCGGTGCCGAATCCATTCGCGATGTGATTGCTTTCCCGAAAACTCAGCGTGCGCAGTGTTTGCTGACGCAAGCGCCGAGCGAGGTGGATGAAAAGCAATTGCGCGAATTACATATTCGCCTGCGTGCGACGGAGCCGGCAGTAAAAAGCTGACGCGAAACGCTCAGATAAAAAAGGCCGGAGGACATTGTCTCCGGCCTTTTTTTATTTGAACTCTTGTCTGATTGCCGGTTACCCACGGCCGTCGTCGCCTCCCCATTGGAGGATGACAGTCGATTAACCTGCTTTAAGGCCAACCCACATGATTCCAGCACCCTTACCGGGCAATGTCGCTCCGGTTGCTATTCCCGTTCCTATTCCGGCTCCCATTCAAGCCCCGGCCCAGCCGGCCGCGAATCCCGCACCACCACCGC
>JAPLQC010000017.1 GCA_026399895.1 Burkholderiales bacterium | reverse complement strand
GTAAGCCTTCGCCTCGCCACCAAACTTCGCCGATAGCACCGTCGCAATCGCCGCCGTCAGCGTCGTCTTGCCATGATCAACGTGACCAATCGTCCCCACATTCACGTGCGGCTTCGTCCGCTCAAACTTGCCTTTTGCCATCATGTACTCCTAACGAATTAATGAGAATGATCAGGCACGCGCCCGACTGTACTGACAAACGAACACTGGTGCCCTTGACGTGGATTGAACACGTGGCCTCTCCCTTACCAAGGGAGTGCTCTACCACTGAGCTACAAGGGCGCTACTGCAAGCCGCCCGTCCACTACACAACGAGCAAGCAAATTCCTGGAGCGGGTGAAGGGAATCGAACCCTCGTCTTAAGCTTGGAAGGCTTCAGCTCTACCATTGAGCTACACCCGCAAGGGCGACCAACACTGCCGCTCACTATTTTCTGCACCGCGAAGTCTTTCGACTCGCTCCTGGTGGTGGGGGCTGGATTCGAACCAGCGTACTCGCAAGAGGGCAGATTTACAGTCTGCTGCCATTAACCACTCGGCCACCCCACCGCAGGGAACCGCTTACTATAGTGGAAAAGACGAAAACCGTCAATTGTCATAATGCGCAGCTTGCCTGTTTTCTGAAAGCGGCCACTCACTTCGCCGCTGATTTCGCGTTCAAATCAATTTAGTCAGACTCGCGATCAAAAAGGCCAGTAAAGACCACAGCAATGCCGAGCCAAAAGGCAGGCAAAAATCGAGCCCCTTAAACCGGAAGCGAAAATCGCCGGGCAAGCGCCCGACCCAAAGTCGGCTAAAAAACGGCAAAAGCGGATAAAACACCGCTAAAAGTACGAAAATGAATGCAACCCAGCGGATCATGAGATTAAATCAGGCGCCCGACAAGTAAACAAACCAAAGTCAGCAGAATGGTTGACGCGAAAGGAAGCCGTAATTTCCAGCCAAAAATACTGAAATTCAAATCGCCCGGCAGCCGGCCTAAACCCAGGCGCTCGAGCCAAGGTAGCGCCGAGGACAACAGCACCAATGCCATAAAAATAACAATAAACCATCGCATCTCTGGGGCTTTATCCTAACGGGACATTAACGGCCGACGACAAACTACAGCCGGTAGCTTTGATCGAGAAGCTGCAGATTTGCCGGCACTTCAATCCGGTCAACTAACAGCATTGCTTTAAATAGCTCGCCCATCTCCGCAGGTGAGGTGAGTTTTTGTATTGCATTTGACAAGGGTAGCCAATGAAGGGGGTCCGCTGCCCCTTGTCTATCTAATAAATTCGGCAAACCGGCACCAATCAGAAATGCGGCCTGGCTCATATAAAACCCCACCTCCAGACCGGCGTCCAATCCGGCGCGCGCGATTTCACTGAAATCAATATGACTGGTAATGTCTTGCAAACCCGGCAGATAAAACGGGTCAGCATGTGCATGATGACGGTAGTGACACATTAACGTACCGCCCGAGCGCTGCGGCAAATAGTACTCCGAGGCTGGAAATCCGTAGTCAATCATCAGCGCTGCACCGCCATTGCCGGCGCGCAGCATTTCGCCCACCAGACGCATAAAACCGGCTTGCTGCGGGTGAACTTCGGTCAGATACCCTTCGGGCAATGAAGGTTCGCTAGGAATTTGGCCGGCCGTACCTTGCTCGCACTCACGATCCACAAACCGAAAATCCGAGCCATCAAGCGCCACGCCGCGCTCAAGCCAGCGGCCGTCACGTCGTACCAGTAGCGGCACGGGCATCGCGTCGAGTACCTCGTTGGCGATAACCAGGCCAGTAAACGCTGCGGGTGGGGCATCCAGCCATTCAACCTGCGGGTAATTCGCTAGCGCCCGCTGCTGTCGGGCACGCAGCTCGCTGGATACTTCGACAATCTGGTAGCTGGCGATTTTTTTGCCTGAATCGGCCGCAGCGCTTAGCAAATCGCCCGCCAACTTGCCCGTGCCGGCACCAAATTCGAGTATGTTGAGAGGAGCGCAACCGAACAGGTCCGAGGCGAATCGCGCCAGCGTCGCACCAAACAGCGCGCTGATTTCCGGCGCAGTTGTAAAATCGCCGTCCTTGCCAAGTTTGACTGCGCCGCCGGCGTAGTAGCCGAGGCCTGGCGTATACAGCGACAGATCCATGTAACGGCTGAATGAAATCCAGCCGTCGTCCGCCGCAATGGCTTGCCGAATCCGGCTTTGCAGTGCGAGCGAGGCTTGCAAGGCATCGGCAGGTGGATCTGGCAGTGACATGCGGCTTATTGTAAGGAAGGTAGCGCGATCCGCATGGAAATTTATTTACGCAGCAAGGCTTTTTCTGGCCGAGTCGCATGATCGCCTTTGTCGCTCAATGCTGCGCAAGCCATCAACGGAACCCTCGTCAGGCATGAACACAAGTACACGCAAGTCTGCGCTAGTGACCGGTGCCGCAAAACGGCTGGGCCGCGCCATTGCGCTTGGACTAGCAAAAGATGGTTGGGATATCGCCGTCCACTACCGTGCATCCGAGGCCGAAGCACTTGAGACCGTAGACCAGATCAAGGCGCTCGGGCGCGCAGCAATCGCTATTGCATGTGATCTGTCGAGCGAGGCAGAAACCCGGCAGCTACTACCGCGCGCAATGACCCAACTCGGTAACATCCGTTGTGTCGTCAATAGCGCTTCACTGTTTTCCTATGATGACGCGCAGAGCTTTGATCAGACCCGGCTCGACGCGCATATGCACAGCAACCTCGCTGCACCGATTTTGCTCGCGCAGGCACTCTATGCTGCAACACCTGAGGATACGCAATCCGTCGTTATCAACCTGCTGGATCAAAAATTATTCAACCTCAACCCTGACTTCCTCTCCTACACACTGTCGAAGAGCGCGTTAGAGACGGCCACCAAGCTACTCGCCATGTCGTTGGCACCGCGGCTACGCGTAGTGGGTTTGGCACCGGGATTGACTTTGGTATCAGGCGACCAAACCGAGTCGCAGTTCGAAAAAGCACATCAACAGACCGTGCTTGGTAAAAGCAGTACAGCCGACGACATCGCCCAAGCCGTTTGCTATTTGGCGAATGCCCATGGCATCACCGGCACAACACTGATCGTTGATGGCGGGCAGCACTTAACCCCCATGCACCGCGATGTGATGTTCCTTGCGAAGTGAATCTAATAAAACTATCCCCAGCCCTCGACATGAATTCCTTCTTGATGCACCCCGCCCTTTCCGATTGCCGCCGACTGTTTCTGCGCAACTTTCAAATGATGAGCAACATTGGCGTCCATGACTTCGAAAAGCTGGGTGAGCAGCGTGTCTTGTTCAATGTCGAGCTATACGTACCACTTGCCGCTTCGACGCCGATACAAGACGAACTGCATGAAGTGCTCGATTACGATTTCATCCGCAACACCATTCAGCAGCGTGTTTCGCAAGGTCATACGCATTTGCAAGAAACCCTATGCGATGACATTGCACGAAGCTTGCTGTTGCACCCCAAAGTACGCGCGGCGCAGGTGTCAACACAAAAACCAGATGTCTACCCTGACTGCGACGCTGTCGGCGTCGAAGTCCTCCACATTAAAGACTCGACATGACCAGCGCGACCATGACTGGCCCCACCGCACGGCAAGCGGAAAAAGTCGCTTACGAGAATAACAAGCTACATAAACGCTTGTGTCGCCTCGTCGGGCAAGCTATCGGCGACTTCAACATGATCGAAGATGGCGACAAGGTGATGGTGTGCCTGTCGGGCGGCAAAGATAGCTATGCATTACTGGATATCCTGCTGACGCTGCGCGAGCGCGCGCCGATTCACTTTGACATTGTTGCAGTCAACCTCGACCAAAAACAACCCGGCTTCCCGGCTGACATACTGCCTAATTATTTGCGCAGTATCGAGGTGCCATTTCATATCGAAACGCAGGACACCTACAGCATCGTCAAGCGCCTGATCCCGGAGGGTAAAACCACCTGCTCACTCTGCTCGCGTCTGCGCCGAGGTATTCTTTATCGGGTCGCTGGCGAACTTGGCGCGACCAAGATCGCCCTCGGTCACCACCGCGATGACATTATCGAGACCTTTTTCTTGAACATGTTCTTCGGCAGCAAACTGAAAGCAATGCCGCCCAAGCTGCAATCCGATGACGGCAAGCACATCGTGATCCGACCCATGGCTTATGTTCGCGAGGCAGATACCGAACGCTACGCCGAGCTACGTGAATTTCCGATTATTCCTTGTGATCTCTGCGGCAGCCAAGAAAACCTGCAGCGCAAGCAGATCAAGATGATGCTTCGCGACTGGGAGAAAAAACATCCGGGCCGCGTCGACAATATTTTTTCGTCACTAAGTACCGTCGTACCGTCCCATCTGATGGACCGCTCGCTATTTGAATTCAGCAGCCTCAGCGCGACCGGCCTGGCAGACAAAAACGGCGATATCGCGTTTGATGATGAACCCTGTGCGACCCCACAGACGCCGATCGTTAAAATTTACTCATGATTGGTATCAGTCCGGGCGAAGCGGCTTGAGCGTTCATAAAACATGGAATCTGGTCGCTTTACACTCGGTAGTTCGCGTCATCACGCATGCTAGAATTTTGAATCTTTTTTCGCGCCCCCTATGAATGTAGTCATCCTCGCCGCCGGCATGGGCAAGCGCATGCAGTCCGACCTGCCCAAAGTGCTGCATCCGCTGGCCGGCAAACCCTTGCTATCCCACGTCATAGACACAGCCAGGACGCTGAGTCCCTCGCGCGTGTGTGTCGTCTACGGCCATGGTGGCGATATGGTGCCCTCACGGCTTGCTGCCGATGATTTGCGTTTCGTGTTGCAGGCGCCGCAACTCGGTACCGGGCACGCGGTGATGCAAGCAGCCGATGTACTGGATGATGCCGTTCCTACGCTGGTGCTATACGGCGATGTACCGCTCACCGCTGCCCAAACTTTGCAGACGCTGGTCGACAAAGCCGGCAATGAAAAGCTCGCCGTGCTGACGGTCGATTTGGAAGACCCTACCGGCTACGGCAGAATTGTTCGTGCCGATAAGCGCATCGTTCGCATCGTTGAGCAGAAAGACGCCAGTGAAAGTGAACGCGCCATTCAAGAAGTGAATACAGGCATTTTGGTTGCCCCTACCCGCGCCCTGAAAACCTGGCTCGGCAAACTCTCGAACAACAATGCACAGCAGGAGTACTACCTGACCGATGTCATCGCGATGGCGGTACAAGATGGCATCCCCGTTGAATCAGCGCAACCAGCTCAGGTCTGGGAAACGCTGGGCGTCAACAGCAAGGTACAACTGGCTGAGCTTGAGCGTATCTATCAACGCAATATCGCAAATACCCTACTCGACCAAGGTGTCACGCTGGCTGATCCGAATCGTATTGATGTTCGTGGCGTGCTCAGGTGCGGACGCGATGTGTCGATTGATATTGGTTGCGTGTTTGAGGGCGAGGTGGCGCTGGGCGATGGCGTGAGCATCGGCGCCAACTGCGTAATTCGCGATGCAAAAATTGATCGCGGCGTAACCATAAAAGCTTTCTCGCATATCGACGGCGCCACCATTGGTGCCGATGCACAAATCGGTCCTTATGCGCGACTGCGACCGGGTACTGAGTTGGGTGCAGATGTCCATGTGGGCAATTTCGTCGAAATAAAAAACAGCCAGTTCGATGCCCATAGCAAGGCTAACCATCTTGCGTATGTCGGTGACGCCACTGTAGGCGCGCGGGTGAACATCGGTGCTGGCACCATCACTTGCAACTACGATGGCGCCAACAAACACCGCACCGTCATTGAAGATGACGCCTTCATCGGCAGCGATACCCAACTGGTGGCTCCGGTCACGGTGGGCAAGGGGGCGACACTGGGGGCCGGTACAACACTGACCAAAGATGCGCCGCCGGATAGCCTGACCGTGTCGCGCGCCAAACAAATCAGCATCACTGGCTGGCAACGGCCGGTGAAAACCAAGAAATAGGACAAAGCATGTGCGGTATTGTCGGCGCCGTCGCTCAACGTAATATCGTTCCCGTACTGCTCGAGGGCTTGCGTCGCCTTGAGTATCGCGGCTACGACTCCTGCGGCGTGGCAGTTCATCAGCAAGGTCTCAAGCGCTCGCGCAGTGTGTCACGCGTTGCCGAGTTGGCTTCGCAAGTCGAAACTACTGGACTGGTTGGCCACACTGGCATTGCCCACACGCGCTGGGCTACCCATGGCGCACCAGCGACAAACAACGCGCACCCGCATTTTTCTAGTACTCAGGAACGCGCAAAAATAGCGCTCGTTCACAACGGCATCATTGAGAACTACGAGTCGCTGCGCGAGACGCTTAGTAAAAAAGGTTATGTGTTCGAATCGCAAACCGATACTGAAGCCGTCGCGCATCTGATTCACGATCTGTACGACGGCGATTTACTCCGCACCGTGCAAAAGGCAGTCAAGCAGCTGCATGGCGCATTCGCGATTGCAGTGTTCTGTGATGATGAGCCCAATCGGGTTGTCGGCGCACGCCTAGGCTGCCCGCTAGTGGTGGGCATCGGTCAGGAAGAGACTTTCATCGCTTCGGACGCAATGGCATTGGCAGGCACCACCGATCAGATTATCTACCTGGAAGAAGGCGATGTGGTCGATGTCACGCTGACAGGCGCACGCATTACTGACAAAGCCGATCAACCTGTCGAGCGCGCAGCGCAGACGGTTCATGCTTATTCCGGCGCCATCGATCTTGGCCCCTACCGCCACTACATGCAAAAGGAAATTTTCGAGCAACCCGCCGCTATTGGCGACACGCTTGAAGGTGTACTTGGCTTTGCGCCCGATGTGTTTGGTGAAAAAGCCCACGAGGTCTTTGCCAATATCGATAGCATTCAGATACTTGCCTGCGGCACCAGCTACTACTCTGGCATGACCGCGCGTTACTGGTTAGAGTCAATTGCGGGCATTCCCACCCAAGTAGAAATTGCCAGCGAATACCGCTACCGCGAGCCTGCGATAAATCCGAATGCCTTGGTGGTAGTAATCTCGCAGTCCGGCGAAACCGCTGACACTTTAGCAGCGCTGAAATACGCCAAACAGCTCGGCCATCGTCACTCGCTTGCGATTTGCAACGTAGCCACCTCGGCAATGGTGCGTGAGACCACCTTGGCCTATCTCACACGCGCCGGCGTCGAAATCGGCGTCGCGTCTACCAAAGCCTTCACGACGCAACTCACTGCGCTGTTTCTACTGACGCTGACGTTGGCCAAGCTGCGCGGCAAGTTGAGCGCCGAGGCAGAGGCCGAGTATCTGAAAGACTTGCGTCATCTACCGATGGCAATTTCCTCAGTGCTCGCGCTAGAGCCGCAAATCATTGCCTGGGCAGACGCCTTCGCGAGAAAAGAAAATGTGCTGTTCCTTGGGCGCGGACTGCACTATCCGATTGCACTGGAAGGCGCACTCAAGCTAAAAGAGATTTCCTATATCCACGCCGAAGCCTACCCTGCAGGTGAGTTAAAGCATGGTCCGCTGGCGCTGGTGACTGAGGAGATGCCGGTGGTTACCGTCGCGCCAAACGATGCGCTGATCGAGAAGCTGAAATCGAATATGCAAGAAGTGCGTGCGCGTGGCGGTCAGCTGTATGTATTTGCCGATGCAGATTCTCGTATCAGCTCAAGCGAAGGCTTGCACGTGATTCGCATGCCCGAGCATTACGGGCCACTCTCGCCTATCCTACATGTCGTACCACTACAGCTACTCGCGTATCACACCGCACTCGCGCGCGGCACTGATGTCGACAAACCTCGTAACCTGGCAAAGTCGGTAACGGTGGAATAACGAAGCACTGGCATACCAATTAGCGAGTATGCTGAAATAATGGCTTGGATAATCACCAAATATCTACTCAGCGCCGGCGTCGTGGTGCTGGTGTCAGAAGTTGCTAAACGTAGCGACAAGCTAGGTGGCCTGATTGCGGCGCTGCCAATCGTTACTATTCTCGCGATGATCTGGCTGCATCTGGAGAATCAGCCCAAGGAAAAAATTTCCAACTACGCTTGGTATACCTTCTGGTACGTGCTTCCCACCTTGCCAATGTTTTTGGCTTTCCCTTTTCTGCATCAGCGATTCGGCTTCTGGCTAAGCTTGGCTTCTTGCGCCGCGATCAGCCTCGTGTGTTTTGCACTGCTGGCAAGTCTATTGAAGCAGTTTGGCATTGATCTTTTATAGCTGACAGCAATTCGTCCATTCCCCTGGTCGCCCGGTCGCCTTATCGCCCGCAATGGCCTGATGGATCTGATGACCAGATCATCCCGAACACGGTTTCTTGGCCGATGCCAGCTTGCAGAGGCTCGAACAGCCGGCGTCAACTGCTCATTTCTACTGGGTAGCCTTGATCGCCGGCGATTATTTCCGGCTATACTCAGTCGCCTTGACGTTAACGTAAGCGTCAATCAGAAAATCATCGCGACCAGCGGCATGCTGGTCGACCGGAGAGAACCCCCATGACCGACCTTTCCGTCGCGCAGAACCTCACCTCTTACACGCCCAAAAATAAAATCCGCTTTGTAACCGCGGCTTCTTTGTTTGATGGCCACGACGCATCGATCAACATCATGCGGCGTATCTTGATGTCCCAAGGTGCCGAGGTCATTCATCTCGGCCACAACCGCTCGGTTGATGAAATTGTTACTGCCGCCTTGCAGGAAGATGCGCATGGTATCGCCGTATCCAGTTATCAGGGCGGCCATCTTGAATACTTTAAGTACATGATCGATCTGCTGCGCGAGCGCGGCGGCGCGCACATCAAGGTGTTTGGCGGCGGCGGCGGAGTGATCGTTGCCAATGAGATCAACGAACTGCACGAGTACGGCGTCACCCGGATTTTCAGCCCGGAGGATGGGCAGCGCATGGGCCTGGTCGGCATGATCTCGTACATGGTCCAAACCTGCGACAGCGATTTGTCGAGCTATGCCCCCACCAGTCTCAGCGCATTACAACAAGGTGATATCGCAGCCCGGCATAGACCCTTGGCGCAGCTGATCACCGCACTTGAAAACGACAAGGTGCCATCAGAGCTACTAGCCTCCGTACGCGAAGCGGCCAAGCAAAAGAAAATCCCGGCGCTTGGCATTACTGGCACCGGTGGCGCAGGCAAATCTTCACTAACCGACGAGCTGATACGACGACTACGAATTGATCAGGGCGATGCCTTGAACATCGCGCTGATCTCGATTGACCCATCGCGGCGCAAATCCGGTGGCGCGCTGCTGGGCGATCGTATCCGTATGAATGCGATCGGACCGTGGCACGGCAATAGCCGTGTCTTCATGCGCTCACTCGCGACGCGCGAGGCCGGCTCGGAGATATCGCAAGCGCTTCCAGATGTGATTGCCGCGTGTCGCGCAACCGGCTTCGATCTGGTGATTGTCGAAACCTCCGGCATCGGCCAGGGTGATGCAGCGATAGTGCCGCATGTCGATCTGAGTTTGTATGTCATGACGCCCGAATTTGGCGCCGCCTCGCAGCTGGAAAAAATCGACATGCTCGATTTTGCGGATGCTGTCGCAATCAATAAATTCGACCGCAAAGGTGCGCAAGATGCCCTGCGCGACGTCGCCAAACAAGTCCAACGTAACCGCGAAGCCTGGACCCAGACACCTGAGCAAATGCCCGTCTTTGGCACGCAGGCGTCGCGATTCAACGATGACGGGGTCAGCGCCTTGTACCAAGGACTGCTGCCACTGCTCACCGATCGCGGGCTAACTAGCCGTCCGGGCAAACTTGCTCCGGTTGCGGCGCGCTTCTCAAGCGGCCGCCATGCCATCGTGCCGCCGGCACGTAGCCGCTATCTGGCCGAGATTGCCGATACCGTGCGCGCATATCATCGTCGCGTCGAGAAACAAGCCGTGATCGCACGTGAGCATCAGCAGCTTTCAGAAGCCAAGCGCATGTTGGCTGCGGCCGGTAAAACAGCAGACTTTGATGCGCTGATCACGCAGCGTGAGCACGCGCTGGATACAGATGCTCGACAATTTTTGGCCTCTTGGCCCGAGATTCGCACCGCCTATGAAGGTGATGAACACGTCGTCAAAATTCGCGACAAAGAAATCCGAACACGGCTTTACACCGATACGCTGTCGGGTAATCGTGTGCGCAAAGTATCGTTACCGAAGTATGCAGATCATGGTGACCTGCTTCGCTGGTTAATGAAAGAAAACCTGCCCGGCTATTTTCCTTACACCGCAGGTGTGTTTCCTTTCAAGCGCGAAAACGAAGACCCGACCCGCATGTTCGCCGGCGAAGGCGATGCCTTCCGCACCAACCGTCGCTTCAAACTGGTATCCGAAGGCATGCCGGCCAAACGCCTGTCGACCGCTTTCGATTCAGTGACACTATATGGCGCCGACCCTGCGCTGCGCCCTGACATCTACGGCAAGGTCGGCAACTCTGGTGTGTCGATCGCAACGCTTGACGACATGAAGGTGCTGTACGACGGATTTGATTTGTGCGATCCGTCGACCTCGGTCTCAATGACGATCAATGGCCCTGCGCCGACGATACTCGCGTTCTTCATGAATACCGCAATCGACCAGCAGCTCGATAAGTTTAGAGCCGATAAAGGCCGAGACCCGACTGCGGAAGAAGCGGCGCAGGTCAAGGCATGGGTACTAAAGAATGTACGTGGCACGGTGCAGGCCGATATCCTGAAAGAAGATCAAGGCCAGAACACGTGCATTTTCTCGACCGAGTTCTCGCTGAAAGTGATGGGCGATATCCAGCAATACTTCGTCGACCATCAGGTGCGAAATTTCTACTCCGTGTCGATCTCGGGCTATCACATCGCCGAAGCGGGTGCGAATCCGATTTCGCAACTTGCATTTACCTTGTCGAACGGCTTCACCTTCGTTGAAGCCTACCTCGCGCGCGGTATGCAGATTGACGACTTCGCGCCGAACCTGTCGTTCTTCTTCTCGAATGGCATGGACCCGGAGTACACCGTACTCGGTAGAGTCGCGCGCCGTATCTGGGCGGTGACGATGAAGGAAAAATACGGCGCCAATGATCGCAGCCAGAAGCTGAAATATCACATTCAAACTTCTGGTCGCTCACTGCACGCGCAGGAAGTCGATTTCAATGACATCCGCACCACACTGCAAGCGCTGATCGCGATTTACGACAACTGCAACTCGCTGCACACCAACGCGTATGACGAGGCAATCACCACGCCCACCGATGAATCCGTGCGTCGCGCGCTGGCGATACAGCTGATCATCAACCGCGAGTGGGGCTTGGCAAAAAATGAGAACCCCAATCAGGGCGCTTTCGTACTTGATGAACTGACCGATCTGGTCGAAGAAGCAGTACTGCAGGAGTTCGAGCGCATTGCCGAACGTGGCGGCGTGCTTGGCGCCATGGAAACCGGCTACCAGCGCAGCAAGATTCAGGAAGAGTCGCTGCTGTATGAACACAAGAAGCACGATGGTAGCTTGCCGATCATCGGTGTGAATACTTTCCGCAATCCGAACGGCGATACGGTTCCGCAGGCCACCAACGCCACAAAGATCAGGCACAGCAGGCACTCGCTGCGCTCCAACAGGCTGCGATCAACGACGAGAATGTATTTGCTCAACTGATGGCGGCAGCACGCGTTTGCTCGCTGGGTCAAATCACCGAGGCCTTGTTCGAAGTGGGGGGGCAGTACCGACGCAGTATGTAAGCTGCCACCGTCGAGCCACAGCAAGCAGCGCTGCTGTGCCAGGCGCCCTCTGAGAAGGCCTGCGCCTTCCATGCTGCAACATTACAATGCGGCATGCCCTCCAACCCCGATCATTTCGAACCGACTAACGCCGCACTCGAAGCGCGGCTGTCGGAGATCGACATCGCCGCCTACAGCAAAACCCGCAATCATCTGAGCGGTCAGGTGACACGACTGTCGCCTTACATTACCCACGGCTTTATATCGATTCCCGAACTGTTCGACCGACTTCCTGAACTCAAACTCGCCGACAAGCTTGCGTTTGAGTTTGGCTGGCGCGAATTCTTTCATCATGTCTGGAGCCGCGAGGGCGAACGCATCCTGTCGGACTTACGGCCGGCCCTGCCCGGCGTACGTTATACCAACGAGCTACCCGAGGATATTCGTGAAGGCCGCACCGGCCTCGCTGTGATTGACCGCGCGGTGCATGAGCTTTACTCCACCGGCTACCTGCACAACCATGCGCGAATGTGGCTCGCCAGCTATGTGGTCCACCTGCGTAAGGTGTCTTGGCGTACCGGCGCCGACTGGATGTTTGCGCATTTGGTCGATGGCGACCTCGCATCGAATTACCTTTCATGGCAATGGGTCGCGGCCACCTTCAGTAGCAAACCCTATTTGTTCAATGCAGAGAACGTCGCGCGCTACGCGCCAGCGGACTGGCACTGCGCAGGCAGTGTGCTGGATACTAGCTATGAACAGCTGGATCAGATCGCGCGCAGTGATCAAACAGTCACGTTTTCACCATCACTGCTGGGTATGGCTGAACCTGAATTACTATCTAAGCCACCGGCACAGCCCGCGGTAAAAATAGCGCGGGCCGATCGCATCCGGCTGGTACATCCATGGATGCTGGCGGAACAGCCGTTCGAAGGGCAGCGCATCGGCGTGATCCACCTGCCCTTCCATACGCAATTTCCCTGGTCGGCGCTGCGCTGGCGCTTCGTGGTAAAAAGACTGGAGGCAATCACGGACACCGTGTTCGTTGGCGACCTCAATGAATTGAAAGACATGCTTTCCGAAACGCCGTATGTTGAATCAGTAGCCACACTGAACCCCGGCTACGATGATCTGCTACCGCAGCTGTGCACACAGCTCGCGGATGCGCCGCGTCAGTTTGCCAATCCCGCCAAGACCTGCCGCTCGTTTTCTGCATTCTGGTCGCAATGTACCGAAGCCTACCCACAACGAGGATGGCATCGATGAAGCTGGGTGTGGTCTGGTTCAAGCGTGACCTGCGCGTATTCGATCATGCGCCACTCGTCGAAGCTGCGAAACACCGGCAGGTACTGCCACTCTACATTTACGAACCCACCCTGATCCGCGCGCCTGATTACGCGACTCAACATATTTGCTTCATCAATGAGTGCTTGGTCGATCTTGATCAAGCCTTGTCTGCTCGTGGTAGCCCGCTGCTCGCGCAATACGGTGAGGCGACCGCTATCTTCCAGCGTGTACTTGATGCATTTGGACCATTTGAACTGTACTCGCATGAAGAAACTGGCAATGCTTTAAGTTACGAACGCGACAAGCGCGTCGCTGAATGGTGCCGAGCAAACGGCATTGTTTGGAGAGAGTTTCCGTCGAATGGCGTCGTCCGCAAACTCGGCTCGCGTGACGAGTGGTCGGATATCTGGATGCAGCGCATGAAGCCTGCGCCACTTCCAGCGCCAGATTTTTTAGGCAAACCAGAAGGCACGTTATCGCCGAATGGCATCATGCAACCCAACTGGATGGGCATGCCGGATAACGATAAGCCGCTGCGGCAAAAAGGTGGGCGCAAACAAGCGGTACAGCAATTAAAAAGCTTTCTCGGACAGCGGCTGCAACAATATCGCTACGGTATGTCGAGCCCACTTTCTGCGGCGGATTTATGCTCACGGCTTTCGCCCCATATTGCCCATGGCAGCTTGTCGATCAAAGAGCTAGTTCACAAGGTCTGGAAAACCCGCGCCGAGCTGAATGCCATGCCGACTCATGTCAGACCCAAAGGCGCACTGGAGGGGTTGAAGTCATTCGAGAGCCGCTTGCATTGGCGTTGCCACTTCGTACAAAAACTCGAATCCGAACCCGACATCGAGATGCACAACATGCATCGCGGATTCGATGGGCTACGCGAGCCACACTTCAATCGCGACTATTTCGACCGCTGGCGTAAAGCAGAAACCGGCCTGCCGCTGATAGATGCCTGCATGCGCATGCTGGCTGAGACCGGCTGGATCAATTTTCGGATGCGCGCGCTGCTGGTCAGCTTCTCTAGCTATCAGTTATGGAACCACTGGCGCGAACCAGCGCACCATTTGGCGCGTGAATTTCTTGACTATGAGCCAGGCATTCACTACTCGCAGATTCAAATGCAGTCGGGTGTCACTGGCATTAATACCCTGCGAATCTACAACCCGGTGAAACAGGCACAGGATCAAGACCCTGATGGCGAGTTCGTAAAGCGCTGGCTACCTGCACTTGCAAATGTGCCGAAAGAATTCATCTTCGAGCCGTGGACCATGCCGCAAGGACTTCAGCAAGAAATTGGCGTGATCATCGGTGATACTTATCCAGAGCCTGTCGTTGATCATTTAGCGACCGCTCGCCACGCGCGCGAGGTCATGTGGGCGCTACGCCGTGAGCCTGCGGCGCGCGAAGAAGCGCGAAAGGTATTTGACAAGCACGGCAGCCGCAATCCGGCACGCGAGGGTCGGCGTCTATCGAAATCAAAGCCGAAATCCTCAGATGCGGCTAAGGAAGAGACGCCGTCAACGCCGCAATTATCGCTGGGACTTGAATGAGACGTCGATGCTGAGAGGAATACTCGCGGCAGGCACCGCTTTCACGCTGTGGGGCGTATTCCCGCTGTATCTACGCCTACTGAAACAAGTACCCTCATTGGAAATCCTGTCGCAGGTCGGTTGTACTACTCATGGGCTTGCTCGCGATCCGAGGGCAGTGGGATTGGCTGGCATCAGTACGTGCCCGGCCGCGCATCGTGCTCACCTTTGTGGCCAGTGCACTGATGGTCGCCACCAATTGGGTGGTCTATATCTGGTCAGTCAATCACGACCACATCATCGACGCTAGCCTCGGGTATTTCATCACGCCGCTATTCAATGTGTTATTTGGTATCGGCTTGGGCGAGCGCTTGCGCTTGACGCAATGGCTAGCCGTTGCACTCGCAGCATGCGGGGTCGTCTGGCTGACCGTCAGCGCTGGGCAGTTACCTTGGATAGGTTTAGTAATTGCCGTCACATTCAGCTTGTACGGCTTACTGCGTAAAACCGCAGCGCTTGGCGCACTCGAAGGACTGAGTATAGAAACGCTGGTGTTGCTACCTGCAGCTTCGCTATTTCTGCTGTTGCCGAATGCTGGTTCATCACACGCATTTGGCAGTGATGTCACACTCACAATACTGTTGATATCCGCGGGACCGGTGACTGCGATACCGCTGCTGATGTTTGCCTATGGGGCGCGCCGTATCCCGCTGTCGCTGATGGGTCTATTGCAATACATCGGCCCCAGTATCCAGCTGTTGATCGGCGTATGGCTGTTCAACGAGCCTTTTGGAGAGGACAATCTGGCCGGCTTTGCGCTGATTTGGTTAGGATTACTCATTTATTCAGGCGACAGCCTGGCGCGCGGCATAACGATACGTTCTGATCAGCAGGAAAAAAAATCGCCTGATGAGCACCAGGCGAAATCGAACTAGACTACCCGCCGGCTACGGCGAAGCACTCAACTGTTTACTTTTTTCATTGCCTCATTAAACGGCTGTCTAGATTCTTCCGGCACATTCGTGATGGCCTCTTGCAGAAACTTTTTATATTGTTTCCTATTGAGGTCATCCACAGTACTGGCTGAGTCCATGATTTTTGTGATGAGATAGGCAACCTTGACTGCAATGGTTTCGTGTTCCTTGTTTGCCCAAACCAAAACCTGTTTTTTGAAAAATACTAACAATCCCTCACAAAGGTTATCAAGAGTGACCGGATTGAAGTAGCCTTGAGCCTGCGCGTGGTTTTTTTCTTTGTATTGGGTCATTAGCGACGATTTAGAAAATGCTACAAGCTTGTTAGCTAATGTAGCTGGATCTATCCAGGGCTTATTGTCGCTTTCTTGAATTCCCAAATCCCCGGCCGTTATCATTCGTCCGAACTGCATCACCATCTTGCCCAGCTGCCTTGTATCAAATACTGCCACCTGAGAATTCAGTAAATATATGATGGCACTCTGTGCAATATCGATCAGAGATGGATTATCTGCCGTTCTACTAAAGCCGCTGAGCAGACCAACTTGCTTAGAACTTACTTCAGCTGAAGATTCCTTCCCGAAGTCTGACACTCGATGTTTGATTCCTTTACTTATCCAACTTAGTAGCGCCAGTACATTGCCAACGTTTTTCCTGTTGTCGACGGCAAGTAAATTATTTTTATGGATGCAGTTAATCAGGCTGCGCATTAGCTTGCAGATAACTGGGCGCAAGTCCTTCCAGTCCTCTGTTTTAAAAAAATCATTATCTGCATCTAACTGGATGCAAGCGATCAAGCTGTAACTTATCTTCGCTATATCGCGAAGTGTTATTCGCTTGTTTTGAATAAACTCCTCGATTGAGCTTTGGGCCTGCGCCCAAAAGTCTGCGATTCGCTTGGCAAGCACATCCAGCTGAGGTTGATGCTGTGGATTTGTCTTGAGCTTCTGGAAATACACGCTTTCTTTAAGGTTTTTGAGCGATTGACTAATTTCGAGAAATCTTCCGTAAGACGGCGTCAGTTGAAACTCATCGATCTTGCTCGTCATGTTCGCCACCTTTTCAAGTCCCAGAATGGCATCTGTATCTTGGGATTGCACGAGAGCATCAGGGGACGATGAACTCGGCAGCGCCGCAGTGATTGATGGGGCGGTTGAGGCGGTTGAGGCGGATGAAGTCGAAGAGGTTGATGAGCTTGATGAGCTTGATGAGCCTAGTAAACCCGGGGGTAAAACGTCTTGACTGGACGGCCCGAGCACACCTGCGTCAGCCTTGGGTTTTGTGTTCATCAAAGGCTGGGGCTGGTTCTGTTTCCCTGTCAGGTTCGGGTGCTTGGCCGTTGGCACTGGCGACAAACTTGGAAAGTTCTTGTCGGAAAATTGGAGTTTGTAGTTTGGTCTCATGATCGCAGGAAATAAGTTGACAGGAATGTCCGTCAAACGAACGTGCCTATCGGTGTATTCCTAGTCGCTCTAGTTCTACTACCGAACACTTGTTCGGCTTTTTCTGGGTGAAAAGTCATTTAAAGCCGACGATCTGTTGTAACTTTTCCCCATCGTCAGCGACCTCTACGTAGCGCAAATCCAGCTGACCGACTCATGCTGATCTGGGCTGGACTGATCCCCTAGGCCGACCGGCTCTTTTGCTTGGCGGGCGGATGCAGATCGGGGGATCAGGGCTAGCAATGGCATCCTGCCGCGCTTCGGGTATGCTCTCTGGTTGTTCCAGCGTCCTGCTGCAAACTCACCTCATCTGGTAAGCACATTCATGGCTAATTACGTCTACACAATGCATCGCGTGGGCAAGATCGTTCCGCCCAAGCGTCAAATCCTGAAAGATGTTTCGCTGTCCTTTTTCCCCGGTGCCAAGATCGGCGTGCTGGGCCTGAACGGTTCTGGCAAGTCAACGCTGTTGAAGATCATGGCCGGTCTCGACAAGGACATCGAGGGCGAAGCCGTACCGATGCCGAATCTGAAAATCGGCCACCTGCCGCAAGAACCCGAACTGAATCCCGACATGACCGTTCGACAAGAAGTCGAGAGCGGGCTCGGCGAGGCCTTTGAAGCGCGTGCCAAACTGGACCAGGTATACGCCGCTTACGCTGAGCCGGACGCGGACTTTGATGCGCTGGCAAAAGAACAGGAACGACTAGAGGCGATCATTTCGGCGGCCGACGGTGGCAATCTCGAATTGCAGCTGGAAGTGGCAGCCGATGCGCTGCGCCTGCCACCCTGGGATGCCCAAATAGGCGTCTTGTCCGGCGGCGAGAAGCGGCGCGTGGCGCTTTGCAAGCTGCTGCTGTCACAACCTGACATGTTGCTGCTGGACGAGCCCACCAACCACCTCGACGCCGAATCAGTCGACTGGCTCGAGCAATTCCTGCAGCGTTTCTCTGGCACCGTGGTTGCGATCACCCACGATCGCTACTTCCTCGACAATGCCGCTGAGTGGATTCTCGAACTCGACCGCGGCCACGGCATCCCGTGGAAAGGGAATTACTCGTCGTGGCTGGAGCAAAAAGAAGGCCGTCTGAAACAAGAAGAGGCGACTGAATCCGCGCGGCAAAAAGCCTTGAAAAAAGAATTGGAGTGGGTCAGGCAAAATCCGAAAGGACGGCAAGCCAAGAGCAAGGCGCGTATCGCGCGCTTCAATGAGCTGTCTGAGTACGAATACCAGAAGCGCAACGAGACACAGGAAATTTTTATCCCGGTCGCCGAGCGCCTAGGTAATGAAGTCATTGAGTTCAAAGGGGTCAGCAAAGGGTTTGGTGATCGGCTGCTGATTGACAACCTGTCTTTCAAGGTTCCGCCTGGTGCAATCGTCGGCATCATCGGTCCGAACGGCGCCGGTAAATCGACCCTGTTCCGTTTGATATCGGGCAAGGAGCAGCCCGATACTGGCGAGATTGTGGTTGGACCTACCGTTAAGGTGTCTGTCGTCGATCAGTCACGCGCAGAGCTCGACAATAAAAAATCCGTATTCGACGATGTCGCCGGTGGCGCTGACTTGATCACGGTGGGTCGCTTCGAGATGCCGTCGCGCGCCTATCTTGGCCGCTTCAACTTCAAGGGCGCTGATCAGCAAAAAATCGTTGGCAATCTCTCCGGCGGTGAACGCGGCCGCTTGCATCTCGCCAAGACGCTAATGCAAGGCGGGAATATGCTGCTGCTGGATGAGCCGTCTAACGATCTGGATGTCGAGACCTTACGCGCGCTGGAAGATGCGCTACTCGAGTTTGCAGGCAGCGTGATGGTCATCTCGCATGATCGCTGGTTCCTCGACCGTATCGCGACGCATATTCTTGCGTTCGAAGGGGAGTCGCAAGTTGTATTCTTTGATGGTAACTATCAAGAGTACGAAGCCGACAAGAAAAAACGACTCGGTGAAGAAGGTGCCAAGCCGAAGCGCCTGCGCTACAAGCCGCTGCGTACCTAAACCATGTTCATTGCCGCGCTCGACATCGGCGGCACCAAGATGGCCGCCTGCATCGCTGATGCAAGCGGCCCGCTGCTTCGGGTGACCCAAGCTACGCAGCGGTCCGGCCCACCAGACACAATCGCACGACAGGGCTTGCGACTGATCGACGCCTGCTGCGAGCAGCTCGGTATCAATCCTGCCTTAGTCGATAGCCTGGGTGTGAGTAGCTGCGGTCCGTTTGCGCTGCGTGACGGTCTGCTCGGCTTCATGCCGCCCAATATCTGCGGTGGGTTGGCAAATGGCGATGATCTACCTAACGACTGGACTTTTCTGCCGCTGGAATCCGTTCTGCGTGAGCGTTTTTCAACGGTAAACATCGTCAATGATTGTGTCGCAGGTTTGCATGGTGAACGCGCCTTTGGTCATGCTCCTGCAAATTCTATTTATGTCACCTGGAGTACCGGTATTGGCTTCGGGTTGTGCGTTGATGGCCATATCCTGAACGGTAAAGCCAATAACGCTGGTCACGCGAGCCATATGCTGCTGACCGATGACGAAGCAGCACGCTGCGGCTGCGGTAATCAAGGTGACCTTGAAGGTTTGTTGGGCGGTCGTAACTTCGAGAAGCGGCTCGGTAAACCGCTTGCCACGATTTTTTCAGCAGCGCGCACTGGCGATGCTGAAGCACTCAACACAGTAAGGCATGCCGCGCAATGGTTTGGACGAGCGCTATATAACCTAGTCAGCATCCTTGATACCGAAGCTATCTTCGTCGGCGGTAGTGTGTGGCGACACAATGAAGACCTGCTCGCCCCCTTGGTGCAGCAAGAAATCAGCACGCGCTTCGAGGCACTCACAGCCGGCGTAATGGTGCAGGGCGCGGTGTTGGGTGAGTTTGTGACAGACCTTGGCGCGTTTGCTTTGGTGATGCCGCAGCCATGGATTGAGGGATGGCGCACCAAAAAGCCGTGGACAACACTAGACTCCATCGCGCTCGCAGACTGAGTTATTGAATTCATCCGCATGAATCATCTACATGAATAGGCTTCAAGAGCGAAAAAGCCAAGCTACCGCTACAATCCGGCGTCAAAAAATAAAATCATCCCCGTGACCCCTCTCTTCCCTGACCCGCTTGTCATCGACAAGCTAAGCAAAAATTTTGGCGCACGAAAGGCAGTCGATAACGTCAGCTTTTCCGTCGCTGCGGGCGAGTTTGTCGCGCTGCTGGGCCCGAACGGCGCGGGTAAATCAACCCTGTTTCAAATTTTGTCTGGCTTGTTCGTTGCTGACGGTGGAAGCGCGCGTGTGACAGGCCACGATATCGGTCGCGATCCAATCAAGGCACTGGCGGATTTATCGATCGTGTTTCAGCAGCCTGCGCTCGATCTTGATTTATCGGTACAGGCTAATTGTCGTTTTCAAACTGATCTGCATGGCATTGCTCGGGCGGAGGCTCAGCAGCGTATTAATCACTGGCTTGAGCGATTCAAATTGAGTGACCGTGCCAATGACGCGTGTCGCAATCTTTCTGGTGGCACGCGCCGCAAAGTGGAGCTGGCCCGTGCTCTGCTATCGCAACCGCAGTTGCTGCTGATGGATGAGGCCACCGTCGGTATCGACCCTGCTTCTCGCGCGGCGATTATTGCGGATGTCAAAGCGCTATGCCGCGAACGTGCGATGGGTGTGCTGTGGGCTACGCATCTGGTGGACGAAGCTGAAGCAGCTGATCGTATCGTCGTAATGGCCGCTGGTTCTGTGCGCTTCGATGGCGCTGCTACCGAACTGATGAAACAGTCCGGGCATGGCACGTTACTCGATGCCTTCCTGCACCTGACGAAAGCAGAGGCTAAAGCATGAGACTAATGCACGCTCGTCTTGCGCTAGCCGCGATTGCCGGGCGCGAGGTTCACAAATTCTTGCGGCAACCGGGCCGGCTGGCATCGTCTTTGGTGCGTCCGCTACTGTGGATGGTGGTATTTGCTGCCGGATTTCGTCAGATGCCGGATCTCGGCACGGTCATGCCATTTGATGCTGGCCTTGATTACCGTTTGTATATGGTGCCGGGTCTGGCGCTGATGGTGTGCCTGTTCAACGGCATGCAATCATCATTGGCAATGGTGTACGACCGTGAAATGGGCGTGATGCGACTACTACTCACCGCGCCTTTGCCTCGTGCCTACCTGCTCGCCTGCAAACTGATGGGCGGTGCTTTTCTATCCGTCATTCAGGCCCTGGCTTTCATGATTCTGGTCGTCGTATGGCAGATCGGATTATCGCCCTGGCAGGTGCTAGCTTCGTTGCCGGCGCTGATCGCAGGTGCTCTGATGCTGTCAGCGTTCGGCTTGATGCTGTCGGTGTATATCCGTCAGCTGGAAAATTTTGCCGGCACCATGAACTTCGTGATTTTCCCGATGTTTTTCTTGTCATCGGCGCTGTATCCGATCGGTCGCATGCGCGACGCTGGTGCTGATTGGATTTATCAGATTTCAGCGCTCAACCCATTTACTCATGCGGTCGAGTCAGTGCGCTACGCGCTGTATGGTGAGCTCTCGGGCTCATTGCTGGTCGTGCTGGCAGCAACGCTGGTGTTCTATTGGATTGCAGCAGCGGGCTATGACCCGCAACGCGGGCTAATCAAATCGGCGCGCGGTGGCTAAGCCATTTACCCGTGCGACGATCTGATCGCCTGGATTACGAAGTTTGCTTCTCCACCTCGGATGCGATACGCAGCGAGTTCATGTCGTTGCGAAACACCAGCGGCTTTTCTTCAACCGGCCGGTTTGTCGTTTTCAGCACAATCTGCTTGACCACATCATGCGACGGTGACTTTCCGCACACTGGATCAGCATTCTGCGCATCGCCAGTCAACGCAAAAGCCTGACAACGACAACCACCGAAGTCTTTTTCTTTTTCCGGACATGTACGGCATGGCTCTTTCATCCATTCGTAGCCACGGAAGCGATTAAACGCATCGCTCTTGTACCAGATGTCTTCCATCGTATGCTCGGTCACATTTGGGAATGTCAGACCGGGCAGCGACTGCGCTGCATGGCACGGTAAAGCGCTACCGTCAGCCGCGACAGCGAGAAACACCGAGCCCCAACCATTCATGCAAGCCTTGGGCTTGTCCTCGAAAAGATCCGGCACCACGAACAATAGCTTGAGCTTGTTACCGAGCTTGGCGCGGTACTCCTGAACCGTTGCCTCGGCACGCACCAATTGCTCGCGTGTAGGCATCAACTGATCACGATTGACGCTGGCCCAAGCGTAGTACTGGGTATTCGCTAGCTCCAGATACTCCACACCCATATCGACTGCCATTTCAATAATGCGCCCGATATGGTCGAGGTTATAGCGGTGCAGCACCACATTAAGAACCATCGGGTAGTCGTATTTCTTGATCAGCGCCGCAACGCGTGACTTCAGATCGAAGGTCTTGGTGCTCGACAAGAAGTCATTCATCTCCTTGGTCGAATCCTGGAACGATAGCTGGATATGATCTAGCCCGAGATCCTTCATCTTCGAGATGCGCGCCTCGGTCAAACCAACGCCCGAGGTGATCAGGTTGGTGTAATAACCCAGCTGATGCGCCTCACCGATTAACTCTTCAAGATCATCGCGTACCAGCGGTTCACCGCCGGAGAAGCCCAACTGCGCAGCGCCGAGTTTACGTGCTTGACGCAGCACTTCTTTCCACTGCTCGGTGCTGAGTTCTTTTTTGTTAGCTGCGTAGTTCAGCGGGTTGTAGCAAAACACGCAATGCAATGGGCAGCGATAAGTAACTTCCGCCAATAGCCAAAGTGGTGGCGGTATTTTTGTAGTCTCAGACAATCCAGCCTCGCTCGGTTGCAATTTCTAAAAATCCGATTACGTCTTTTTCCAACCCTTGCACATTGAAGGTTTGCTCAAGGTCCGCAACAATCGCGGGCACATCGCGCTCGCCATTGCAGCGCTTCAAAATCTCCGAAGCGCTTTGGTTCAGTTGGACCATGCCTTCCGGGTATAGCAATACCCAGTTTTGCTGCGCCTCTTCATATTGCATGCGAAACAATCTGGCCAACTTCGGCTTGCTCGCGGGATCAATCATCGGTGCGCTCATGGATAAGCCTTCTCGATAGCATCCGAGATCTGCCACAGCACGTCGAGCTTGAATTGCAGAATTTCGAGGGCACGCTCTTGCTGCTCACGCGTCGTGAAGTACTCCAGCGTGACTTCCAAGCCGTGCTCGACATCACGCAGCGCCAGTGGTACCCGCGTACGGAAGTAGGCAAGCCCTTCGTCTTTCACCCACGGATAGTGAGTGGGCCAATTCGCGAGTCGGTCTTTGTGAATTTTTGGTGCAAACATCTCGGTCAGCGATGAGCAAACTGCCTCTTGCCATGGCCGCTGACGCGCAAAGTTCACGTAAGCGTCGACGGCGAATTTCACACCGGGCACCACTTTCTTCAATGACCAAAGCTCGTCACGCGGGATTCCAACGGCATCACCCAAGCGCGACCACGCTTCGATGCCACCTTCTTTTTCGCCATAGCCATCGTGGTCAAGAATACGGTCAACCCATTTGCGACGGACCTCGCGATCAGGGCAATTCGACATGATCGCCGCATCTTTCATCGGGATCATCGTCTGATAGTAGAAACGATTAATGACCCAACCGCGGATTTGATCCGGCGTCAGCTTGCCCTCATTCATCCGAATGTTGAACGGATGATTGATATGGTAGTTGTCGCCTTTTGCGCGTAGCTTTGCTTCGAATTCTTCAAGGCTCCAAGGCATTTGTTCTTCAAGTTTTGTCGGTGCGTTCATTGCATTCCTCACAGTTCAATTTCCATCCCGTCGAAGGCGACTTCAATGCCGTGCTGCGCTAACGTCACGCGCTCCGCTGAGTCTTCATTCAGGATGGGATTCGTGTTGTTGATGTGAATAAGCACCTTGCGACGCGCGCCGATACCATCCAGCACCTCGATCATGCCGCCCGGACCTGACACTTGCAGATGGCCCATGTCGGCGGCTGTTTTTTGCGTCAACCCCAAGGTGATCATCTCGTCGCCGGTCCATACCGTGCCATCTACCAGAACACAGTCGGCTTGTTGCATCGCCTGCAGCACATGCGGCTCAATCTCACCAAGCCCCGGGGCATAGAACACTTTCTTGCCGGTGGCTATGCTTTCGATCATGAGCCCATTGTTATCGCCCGGGCCGGGGTTGTTACGGTGCGGCGAATACGGCGGCGCTTTGCTCTTTAACGGCATTGGATGGAAACGAATGCCCTCAATGCCCGGCACCTCGATCGGTGCGAAATGGGTCTCGTCTGCGGACAACCCTTCGATCGCATGACGCTCCACGCCGCAGTAGTGCGAAAGCACTTTGGCGAGCGGCAGGCCGTGGTTGAGGTCGTCCCACACCGATTCTGTGCAGTACAGATTCATTTTTTTCCGGCCTTCCCGCAGCATCAACAAGCCAGTGATGTGATCAATCTGGGCATCCATCACCATCACAGCAGCAATGCCGGAATCACGAATTGCGCGCGCGGGCTGCAGTGCCGGATTGGATCGAATCTGTTGCAAGATATCTGGCGATGCGTTGATCAGCACCCAATCTGTGCCGTTCGAGGACACCGCGATCGAAGATTGCGTTCGCGGTTTTGCATTGATGCTGCCTTTTCGCAGGCCCGCACAATTCGGGCAGTTGCAATTCCATTGCGGGAAACCACCGCCCGCTGCTGAGCCAAGTACCAGGATTTTCATGATTTTCAGGATATCGTTTTCATTGGCGCGCCTAGGTCTCGCTGCGTAGTTCGGTCGACCAGACACATGGCTTTGGCGTCGCTCTCGATGAATTAAGACGGCACTCGCTCAGATCAAAACCGTAACCGGTGCATAATCGATCTTGCTTGTGCGCCACGCTTGGCTGCGGTTTTCCCTCGCAGCGGCAGCGTTTTCGCCGATCTTGATATAAGCGCCGGCTGTTTGTCTTTGAGCGCCAAACCGCACCATTTTATCGCCGACCCCGTAAAAAAGAGCATGCCACCTAACGCCTTCGACCAGCAGATGCTCGACACCGGTGACGGACACCACCTGTACTTTGCGCAATACGGCAAGGCCAGCGCGCCCGCCGCCGTCGTTCTGCATGGTGGCCCCGGCAGTGGGACTTCACCGTCCGTGCTTGAGTGGTTCGACCTGAGTCGACAACGTGTAGTTCTGTTTGATCAACGCGGCGCAGGCCAGTCGCAGCCGCAAGGTGAACTTGTCAATAACGACAGCCAGCGACTGGTCGCCGATATTGAGCTGATTCGGACCCACCTTGGTATTGAACAGTGGATGGTGGTGGGTGGATCGTGGGGGGCCACGCTCGCGCTGATGTACGCCGCTGCGCATGCAGATCGCATCCGTGGGCTGGTGTTGCGCGGCAGCTTTTTGGCGAGCGAGCGCGAGCTGCAATGGTTTTTTCAGTCATTGCGAGCAATGGTGCCCGTAGCTTGGGCTCAAATGACCGATGGCTGGAGCGAGCCGCAGCAAGCGGAAGTGCTGCGCACACTATCGCAAGCGCTGCTGGGTAATGACCCTGCAGCAGCTAACGAAGCCGCGCTACGTTGGGCCAACTATGAGACGGCGCTAATGCGGGCGATGGATGGGAAACTGGATTCAGCAGCAACAGCCGCAAAAACAGACGCGCCAGTTTCAGCGCGCACCCTAGGTAAGTACCGCTTACAGGCGCACTACTTGTCACAGCATTGTTTTTGTGCGGAAGCCGATTTACTGCAGGCGGCCGCTGCGATGCGCGACAAGCCGATGGTGATTATTCACGGCACCCACGATCTAATCTGTCCGCCGGAAAACGCCATGAAATTAACGGCTGCAAACCCGCAGGCGCGTCTGGTGTGGGTCGAGCGGGGCACCCATACCCCCGCCGATCCATCGATCGCTGCGGCATTGCAGCATGCCATCGCCGAGCTACGGCAGGCGGGTTGACGGAACGCTCACACCTTGACCGTACGTTGTTCTGTCCGGTCAGGCGGAGGCGCCCGTTGCATCAGCTTAGAAGCCGTACTTCAACCCGACTGTCCAGGCGCTTAAGTTGATCGGTAGCTGATAGGCATTGCCGAAATACTGGTACTCGATGTTCCCGGCGACCTGTGGCGAAAACTTGTAGTCGAGACCAAGGCCCGCCATCAAATTGGTGTTGGTGCCCGAATCGGCCACAGATCCCACATAGCCCACATCGAAACTGACCTTGGTATTCACCGCTGCCAAACCAACCTTGCTATAAACACGCGTGGCCGAGTTGATCGGGAGATTCGCTACAGCAGCGCCATACAGGGCTTGTGAGCGGGTGGTAAGAGCGAGTCCGGGCGCGCCTTGCCTGAGGTTGCCAAAGTGGATATATCCCACCTCGTAGCCCCAGGTCGCGTCTAGCGCAGCCCCGTAGGCTAGTGACAACGCCCGTTCGGTATCAGTGTCGAGTGGATTCCCGTAGCGGGACTGCCCGACACTGACTTTAAGATAGCTGCTTTCAGCAAGCGCCGGCCAAGGCGAGCATAGCGCCACACCAAGCAGCGCAGCCAATACGGTTTTTTTCATCTGAAATCCTTTTAAATAAAATACCGAAAACCATCGAGCTGCCGACGCATCCGACACGCCGGCAGCTCGATATGATTTTATTTAAAGTTTTCAGACTGCTAATTGCCGAGTTGTAAATCATTCACGCCGGAATTGGCGTGCCGTGCTACTAAACGCTGTCTCAAACTGGCACAGTCTCACCAAAGGTATTTGAGACCGACGGTCCAGATATCAATATTTGAGCGCTCACCTGCCACCTTGCTGGTACGGTCGAAATAGGTGTAATCGACATCGGCGGCCCAATTCGGCGTGAAGCGCCAACTGACGCCAAGCCCGATCAAGGGACCGAACCGATCATCATCGGTATCGAAAGCAGTGCCACTACGCACGCCACTACGGTTACTCCAGTTATACGCGACGCCCAGCTTGCCATAAACAGAGAGTGCCTCCAGCAAGGAGTAGCGGCCCACCGCAGCGAGATAGGCCGCTTCCGACCGCGCGCTCAGGCTGTTACCGACAACGCCGACATCGGTGTACTTGGCCTTGCCAAAGTGGATGTAGCCGAGTTCGGCATCGATGTTGTTGCTGACTTGCGAGCCAACCGCCAGCCCGTAGGCGGTATCGGTGTCAGTGCCCCAAAAATCGATCTTGGCGCTCGACTCTCCTGCGCTTAGCTTGACATAAGTGCTGGGAGGCACATTCTGGACCTGAGCCTGTACCAAGCCCGGCGCCGCCAAAAATGCCGCAAGTCCTATCGCAATCGCTGATCTCTGCATAATGGTTCCTGTTTCAGTCTAGGTGAACGATCGAAGGTCGATTTGCCGACCCTGTCCTTGTGGGACGGGGCGATTCTAGGAAGAAGGACAGCCTGCGTGATGCAGTGGTTGCCTCGATGAGACGCCGATCTGAGCTTGGCTTGAGATTGCTAAACAAAACGCTTCGACACAGGCCCATCGCCATCAAACCGGAGGATTGTTGCGACGCGGAAAGAATTTGCGCGGATGGTTCTGACCGCGCCGCTCAGAAATTGGCGACTCGGCTTTGATACCGCGATAAACTGAGGCAATATTCGGCCGTATCTTTCTAATAAATAATTACGCCGGCACCCAATGGGTAGCAGGCGAAAGCCCAACAAATCGCCATGGTGGAGACAAACGAGCGGTCGGGGGAAACCTTTCCCCGACTGATGTTGCAACACGCTGTCACGCGCCCGCATCGTCCAGCCTTCCGAGAGAAAGATCTCGGTATCTGGCAGACGATCTCGTGGGCACAGGCCGCGGATGAAATCAGGAAGTTTGCCTGCGGCTTAGCCGAACTCGGCTTCGGCCGCGGCATGAATCTCGCCATCGTCGGCGACAACCGACCACGCCTGTACATGGCGATGGCGGCAGCGCAGTCGCTCGGCGGCATTGCGGTACCGCTGTATCAAGATGCGCCTGCGGCCGATATGGCCTATGTCCTCGAGAACGCCGGCATCGATTTCGCGGTCGTCGAAGATCAGGAGCAGGTCGACAAGTTGCTGGAGTCACGTGCCACCGTGCCGGGGCTATCGCACATCATCTATGATGATCCGCGCGGTCTGCGCAACTACACACAACCCGGCTTGCATGCTTTCGAGGGCGTTCAAGCGCTGGGCGCTGCGCATCATCGTGATCATCCGGATTTCTTTCAAAAAGAGGTCGATGCCGGTCGCGCTGACGATGTTGCGGTCATGCTGTACACCTCTGGCACCACCGGCCGCCCGAAAGGCGTTTGCCATTCACACCGCGCACTGATCGCCACCGGCAAAACACTGGCGTCGTTCGATCAACTATCCGCGGATGACGAAATTCTTTGCTACCTGCCACTGGCTTGGGTGGGCGATTTTCTGTACTCCTACGCGCTGTCGAATATTGTTGGCTTCTGCCTCAACTGCCCGGAATCGCCGACGACCGTCGGTACCGATTTGCGTGAAATTGGCCCGACCTATTATTTCGGACCACCGCGGGTTTATGAGAACACACTGACTCAGGTGATGATCCGTATTGAAGATGCCAGCGCTATCAAGCGCAGCATGTTCCATTACTTCATGAAAGTGGCGCGGCGCGCCGGCTTGAAGCTACTCGACGGCAAAGGCGGAGTATCACTAACCGATCGAGTGCTGTACGCCGTAGGCGAGTTACTGGTGTACGGCCCACTGAAAAATGTTTTGGGTATGTCGCGCATAAGAGTGGCGTATACCGGCGGCGAAGCCATCGGACCCGACCTGTTCGATTTTTATCGCTCGATCGGCATTAATCTTAAGCAGTTGTACGGCATGACCGAGACTTGTGTCACGGTGTGCATGCAACGCTCGGGCGACGTCAAGTTAGACACCGTTGGCAAGCCCATGCAAGGCGTAGAAGTAAAGATCGCTGATAGCGGTGAAGTATTAGTGCGCTCGCCCGGACTGATGGTCGAGTACTACCAGCGCCCTGAAGATACCGCCGAAGCGATTGACGCAGAGGGATACTTTCACACGGGTGATGCCGGCTTCTTTGACAGTGATGGCCATCTGAAAATCATCGATCGCGCGAAAGATGTCGGCCGCATGGCGGATGGCACCATGTTTGCGCCGAAATACATAGAGAACAAGCTCAAATTTTTCCCCTTTATCAAAGAGGCCGTGGCCTTCGGCGATGGCCGTACCAGCTGCAATGTGTTTATCAACATTGATATGGAAGCTGTCGGCAACTGGGCTGAACGGCGCAACCTGCCGTACAGCGGCTACGCGGATTTGGCCGGGCAGCAATCGGTATATGCGCTGATCGCTGAGTGCGTCGAGACAGTAAACGCCGATCTGGCGCACGACGCCCTGCTCTCAAACTCGCAAGTACATCGCTTCCTCATCTTGCATAAAGAACTCGACCCAGATGATGACGAGCTGACTCGCACGCGCAAAGTGCGTCGCGGTTTCATCGCGCAGAAATATGCGGCGCTGATCGATGCGCTGTATGACGGCAAGCAGCGTCAGTACATCGAGACCCAAGTGAAATTTGAAGATGGCAGACAAGGCATGATTTCTGCCGATCTCGAGATTCGCGACCTAAAAACTTTTAGCCGCGCAGGCGCGCGTCAGGCGGCATGATGCAAAGCCAAAATAGCAGCCGCCAAATCGGCGAGGTCATTCTCGATCTGCGCAATATCTCGCTTTCGTTCGGCGGCGTTCGAGCGCTGACTGATATTTCTTTTGATGTGCGCGAGCATGAGATTCGCGCCATCATCGGCCCGAATGGCGCTGGCAAAAGTTCGATGCTGAATGTGATTAACGGTGTTTATCGTCCGCAGCAAGGCGAGATCATTTACCGCGGTGAGCATCGGCGCGACATGAACACCTATGCTGCGGCGAAGAGCGGTATCGCGCGCACCTTCCAGAATATTGCGCTGTTTCGAGGCATGTCGGTGTTGGACAACATCATGACTGGCCGCAATCTAAAAATGCGCTCGAACTTCCTGCTGCAGGCGCTCTACGCCGGGCCAGCGCAACGCGAAGAGATTGAGCACCGGGTCAAAGTAGAACAAGTCATCGACTTCCTCGAGATTCAGCATATTCGCAAGACCCCGGTAGGGCGTTTGCCGTATGGCTTACAAAAACGGGTTGAGCTTGGCCGCGCGCTCGCGGCTGAACCGCAGATACTGCTACTCGACGAGCCCATGGCCGGCATGAACGTTGAAGAGAAGCAGGACATGTGCCGCTTCATCCTGGATGTCAATGAACAGTTCGGCACCACCATCGTGCTGATCGAGCATGACATGGGCGTGGTGATGGATATTTCTGATCGCGTGGTGGTGCTCGACTACGGCAAGAAAATCGGCGACGGCACACCAGATGAGGTGAGAAGCAATCAAGACGTGATCAACGCCTATCTGGGAGTGGCGCATTGAACATTAACTTCTTCTTCGAAGTCTTGATCGGCGGCTTGCTGTCCGGCGTCATGTACGCGCTGGTCGCGCTTGGCTATGTGTTGATCTATAAAGCCTCTGGTGTATTCAATTTTGCGCAGGGCTCGATGCTGTTCTTCGGCGCACTGACCTGTGTCTCACTGACAGAATTTGGTTGGCCGCTGTGGGTCGCCATCATCGCCACGATGGTAGTCATGTGGGTGCTGGCGCTAGCGATTGAACGCGCCGTGCTGCGGCCGCTGGTCAACCAATCGGAAATCTCCTTGTTCATGGCGACGATTGGCCTGTCATTTTTCATCGAGGGACTGGCGCAGCTAATGTGGGGCGCCGAAGTGAAACGGCTGGATCTGGGCATTGAAGATGTTCCCATCGAAAGCCTGATGAATAACTTCAATATCCTGGTTTCGAAATTTGACGTGACCTCGGCCGCGATCTGCGCGCTTCTGGTCACCGCACTGGCGCTGTTCTTCTCGCGCACCTCCGTCGGGCGCGCGCTGCGTGCCGTGGCTGATGATCATCAAGCAGCGCTCGCAGTAGGCATCCCGCTGCAACAAATCTGGGGGATTGTGTGGGGTGTGGCCGGCTTTGTTGCGCTGGTGGCGGGCATGTTGTGGGGCGCGCGTAATGGTGTGCAGTTTTCTCTCACCTTTGTGGCGCTCAAGGCCTTACCCGTACTGATTCTCGGTGGTTTTACGTCGATACCTGGCGCGATCATCGGCGGCTTGATCATTGGCGCGTCAGAAAAATTGGCCGAGGTTTACATCGGGCCTTTCGTCGGTGGCGGTATCGAGGGCTGGTTCCCGTATGTACTGGCGCTGCTGTTTTTGCTGGTGCGACCCGAGGGATTGTTTGGCGAAAAAATTATTCGCCGCGTGTAAGAGAAAAACGGAAAACCTATGCTGTACAGAGAAGCCGGACAATTCAAGAGCAGCTACGCCGCCGACGGCCAGATCTTCCCGATTCGTCAAGACAGAATTGGCATTATGCTGTTACTGGCGATCGCTTTCGTGCTGGTGCCACAATTCGCAACGCCCTACCTGCTGTCGGCGATTCTCGTGCCCTTCCTAATTTTTTCGCTGGCAGCCCTCGGACAAAATATTCTGATGGGCTACGCAGGTCAGGTCTCACTTGGTTCTGCAGCATTCATGGCCGTGGGCGCATTCAGCGCCTATAACTTCGTACTACGCGTGCCGGGCATGCCAATTTTAGTGGCGTTTATTCTGGGCGGGCTGTGCGCTGCGATGGTGGGCATCGTGTTCGGCTTACCATCCCTGCGCGTGCGTGGTTTTTATCTGGCAGCCTCGACACTGGCAACGCAATTCTTTGTGGTTTGGGCGTTGACCAAGATTCGCTGGTTCACTAATTACTCGTCTTCCGGCGTTATTACTGCACAGCAGATCGAGATCCTAGGCTATCACTTCGATACTCCGGCCTCAAAATATCTGCTAGTACTTGGCGTCGTCAGCGTGCTGGCCTTGGCCGCGAAAAACATGGTGCGCTCTAATGTGGGACGCTGCTGGATGGCGATCCGTGACATGGATGTTGCGGCAGAAGTCATCGGCATTCGGCAGCTGCACACCAAACTACTCGCGTTTGCCGTCAGCTCATTTTTCTGTGGTGTAGCGGGCGCACTGTATGCCTATGCCTACCTTGGCACGGTAGAGCCTGAGGCTTACAGTCTGGATCTGTCATTTCGAATTCTGTTCATGGTCGTGATTGGCGGCCTGGGCTCGATACTTGGTTCCTTTCTGGGCGCTGGATTCATCGTACTGCTACCGATCGCGCTGAACCAGCTAGCGCATGCGCTCCAGATTTCGACGGCGGTTGCCTCGAACGTTGAGCTGATGATGTTCGGTGCGCTGATTATTTTCTTCTTGATCGTTGAGCCACACGGGCTGGCTCGGTTATGGCAAATCGGCAAAGAAAAACTTCGTCTATGGCCTTTCCCACATTAATGGTTTTTCCGTTCAACTAGGAGCACGATATGAAGTTGATTAAATCCTTGTTGCTGAGCGCTGCGCTACTCAGCGCCAGCAGTTTCGCGTGGGCGCAGGAACAGTACGTGCCGCTGCTGTCGTATCGTGTCGGCCCGTATGGCTCGAACGGCACCTCGTTTTACGGCGCCATGATCGACTATATGACGCTGGTGAACTCGAGCGGTGGCATCAATGGTGTAAAGCTGGTGTGGGAAGAGTGCGAGACGGAGTACAACCCGTCGCGCGGCGTCGAGTGCTACGAGCGCTTGAAGGGAAAAGCCGCCGTCGTTGAGCCGCTGTCGACTGGTATTGCTTACGGCATTTTGGATCGGGTCAGCAAAGACAAGATCCCGATGACAACCCTCGGCTATGGCCGCTCGGATGCAGCGAACGGCAAGGTATTCCCATGGGTGTTCCCACTGATCACCAATTACTGGAATCAGGCCGCTTCAATGGTGGTGTACCTCGGCGAGAAGGCCGGCGGCATGGACAAGCTCAAAGGCAAGAAGATCGTGCACCTTTACCACGACTCTGCTTATGGCAAAGAGCCGCTGCCGGTACTTGAAGCCGAAGCCGCCAAGTGGGGTTTCGAATTGGTGAAGATACCAATCACACCACCGGGCAATGAGCAGCAGTCGCAATGGCTGCAGATTCGTCAAGCTAACCCTGACTACGTGATCATGTGGACCTTCGGCGTGATGAGCGCAGTCGGCTTAAAAACTGCGCAGCGCAATGGCTTCCCACGCGAGAAGATGATTGGCGTATGGTGGGCTGGCTCGGAGGAAGATACCGAACCCGCTGGCGATGCGGCAAAAGGCTTCCAAACCATGAGCTTCACGACGCCAGGCGATTTTCCCTTGCTCGAAGAAATCCAGACCAAGCTCTATAAGAACGGCAAAGGTAGCCTGAAAGAACTCGACCGCGTTGGCAACATCATGTACGTGCGCGGCCTGGTCGCGAGCGTACTGATGGTCGAAGCCATGCGTAATGCCCAAGCAAAGTATGGCAAGGGCAAGGCAATCAATGGTGAGCAAATGCGCTGGGGCCTTGAGAATCTGAATGTGGATCGTGCGCGCCAAAAAGAGCTGGGCATTGAAGATGTTTTCCCGCCCATCAAAACCTCTTGTAATGATCACGAGGGCTCAGGCTCAGTGAAAGTGGTGCAATGGGATGGCAAGAAGTGGTTTGCTGTTTCCAAGAACTGGATCAGCGGTGACAAGGCGCTGGTGCGCAAGCTGCTGGAAGACTCTTCAGCCGCTTACGCTAAAGAAAAAGGCATCACGCCGGCTTGCATGAAGTAATGGCTTGACACTGGACCCCGGCCTGCGCCGGGGTCCAACTACTGATGTCACTGAACATAAAATAACGAATGACATGACGACTCCTGCCATCCTCACCGTTAACAATATCGAGGTGATTTACGACCATGTCATCTTGGTGCTGAAGGGCGTCTCGCTCTCCGTACCGCGCGGCAAAATCGTCGCGCTGATGGGTGCGAACGGTGCCGGCAAATCGACCACATTGAAATCCATCTCGACACTGCTGCGCGGTGAGCGCGGTGATGTGACCAAGGGCAGTGTTGAATTTAATGGTGAGCGCATCGATCAGCTTACGCCGAATGCCTTGGTCAAGCGCGGCTTGTCGCAAGTCATGGAGGGCCGTCACTGTTTTGGTCATTTGACGATCGAAGAAAATCTATTGACCGGCGCTTACACACGCAAACTTGGCCGCACTCAGCTGAAAGAAGAACTCGAGCGGGTCTACCATTACTTCCCACGGCTGAAACAGCGTCGCACCTCACAAGCCGGTTATACCTCCGGTGGTGAACAGCAAATGTGCGCGATTGGTCGTGCGCTGATGGCCAAGCCCTCAATGATCTTGCTTGATGAGCCCTCTATGGGCTTGGCGCCACAAATTGTTGAAGAAATTTTCGAGATCGTGCGCGACCTGAACAAACGCGAAGCGGTCTCTTTCCTGCTGGCTGAACAAAATACGACGGTGGCACTGCGCTACGCTGACTTCGGCTACATCCTTGAAAACGGACGCGTGGTGATGGAAGGCGAAGCCGCCGACTTGGCTGCCAATGAAGACGTGAAAGAGTTTTACCTCGGCATGTCAAGCGCCGGTCGCAAGAGCTTCCGTGACATGAAGTTTTATCGCCGCCGCAAACGCTGGCTTGCCTGAGTTAAGGTCCCTAGCGGCGCTTTGATAGCGTTGCGTTGGCAGTAGCGCTGTAACACCGGTGCTGAATCCCTGTAGCAGCGTTCCGCGCTCGATGGATATGCCGCGGTTGTAGCGGCCAACCTCATACTTGCAAATCACCCGCGCGGTACCAGCGACGCGCATCTTGGAGACATCATGGCTGACCTTTACGATTCACTAGAGTCGCGCGACCCTTCCGCACGCGAGCAAGCGCTCTTGTCTGCATTGCCTGCATTGATTACGCGTGCCATGCAGGCACCGGGTTGGGCAGAAATTCTGCGCGGCGTTACAGCTGGCGATATCAACAACCGTGCCGCGCTGGCGCAATTACCTGTCACGCGCAAATCGGCACTAAAAGATTTGCAGCAGGCGACACCCCCATTCGGTGGCCTGAACACCACACCGACCGCGCAGTTGTCGCGGGTATTCATGTCGCCCGGTCCAATTTTTGATCCCGAAGGTCGTGGCGGTGACTGGTGGCGCTATGCGCGCCCCTTACATGCACTCGGCGTTCGCAGCGGCGATCTGATTCAAAACTGCTTCGCTTATCACTTCACCCCTGCCGGCTTGATGGTGGAAGGCGGTGCGGCGCATCTGGGTTGCCCGGTAATCCCCGCTGGTATCGGTCAGACCGAGATGCAAGTGCAAGCGATGGAGCTACTCAAACCCAAGGTTTACGTTGGCACACCCTCGTTCCTGAAGATCATCATCGAAAAAGCGCAAGAGATGGGCGCCGATATCTCATCCGTAAAAATGGCCTTGGTGGGCGCTGAAGCACTACCGCCTTCATTGCGACAATGGCTGAATGAAAACGGCGTGCCCTTCGTGCTGCAAACCTATGGCTCGGCAGACATCGGCAACATCGCCTATGAAACGCTAACTGATGGCAATCTCAATCCGGGCATGCTGCTCGACGAGACACTGCTGCTCGAGATCGTGCGCCCGGGTACGGGTGATCCAGTGGCGGATGGCGAGGTTGGTGAGATCGTGATCACATCGTTCAATCCGGATTACCCGCTGATTCGTTTTGCGACTGGTGATATGTCTGCTGTCCTATCAGGCGCATCACCTTGTGGACGCACCAACACCCGCATCAAAGGCTGGATGGGGCGCGCCGATCAGACCACCAAAGTGCGCGCGATGTTCGTGCACCCATCGCAAATCGCGGATATCGCTAAACGCCACCCCATCATTAGAAAAGCGCGCTTGGTCGTTTCCGGCGAGATGGCAAATGACGAAATGACCCTGCACTGCGAGGTTGATCATCCGGATGCGGCACTATCGGAACTCGATGCCATCATTGCCTCAATTCGTGACGTCACCAAGCTGCGTGGCAATGTGAAGTTGCAAGCGATTGGCAGCTTGCCAAATGATGGCAAAGTGATCGAGGACGCTCGCAGCTATCAATAGCGCATTTTCTGCCGGCGATTTAGGTCAACGCCTGCAGGAATCCAATGACCGCCCCAAGTTTTACCGACGATTGACGAGCGTCAATCGCACAAATGATCTCCCTTGAACATCCGGGTGCAGTATCCGCATCCGGTCCATCGACATCGATGAATCGTTCGAACAACAACACGGGGAGACTTACCATGCTTGGATTAACCGCTCGCGCTTCAGGTAAGTCATATACGGTCACGCATGCAAGACCGGTAGATAACCGTTCAGCTCGCCAACCGACGATGCGTCATCGTCCTGCAAGGAATGGCGAAAAGAACTGGCCGCAGCCTATAGTCGCAACTTTTTACTTCGACGCTGCATGGCAGACCTCGCAGACGCTGCGACATCTGATGCATGCCAGTCTGGCCGATGAAACGCTCGGCCTGCTCAAGCCGCCAGAACTATTGATGCAGGCGATGGAGACGATGCTCAATTCGATCTGCCCCGGATTTCCGGACGATGCCGATAGCCTGGATTGCTTTCAGAAACGGCTGCAAATGCATCTATCCGAACTGACTGCCAGCGAACTTGGTCAGTTGCAGCAACTACTGAAGGCTAGTCGCTTCGATCATGTCGTCATCGAATCGATCATCGATGATTTCATGATGATTGAGCATGGCTTCGCGAATGGTCCGCCGCACTGTAGGCAACGCACGTTGATGTTCACGAACGATCTGTACTATGCAATCGATGAAGCGATAGACACCGCTTCTCGTGTCGAGGCCACACTTACTCCCGAATGCCGGCTGACACCGGCGCAGGCTCAGCATACTCGCGACCTCCTGGCGACGCTGTCCGGCCAGCACGCACGCGGCAGCATCACACTGGCCGGGCTGGCCGACGCAGCGAACGAGCTCGCACGTGCGACGGGTACATCGGTGAAAACCGATAGGGCGGTGGCCGCTCATCCGCTTCCGCCTGCCAGCAGTGTGACCTGGCAGGGGGGTCAGCTGATGGTTGATTCTCATGCACTGGCGGTGCTGACCGAAACGAAGAACGGCGCGCTCGGTGCCAGCCTGTTGCGCGACTTGCTCGAGCTGTTGCTGGTGCACAAGCTATTCGGACCAATAGCCGACCTGATGACGCTATCCGCTGGGCAGCGCGCACTGTTGCAGCGAGAGATAGAACAGGTGCTGTCACGGCCGCCGAGCGTGACTGACAGTGCGATCTCTGTCCGGGCAGCCGAGGTACTGGCTCGGCGCAGTAGCTTCGGCACGATGCAGATCTTCCCAACTGTCGGCGCGACACTCGGGCACGCTTGGATCTCACCGGTACTGTCGGTGGTGCCAGACAAGTCGCGTAAGGGCGTCGAAGCGGGCAAACGTTTCATGCGTTCGGGCTTGCGGCTGGAGCCCACGCAATGCACGGTCAACGAGTGGGATATCCGATGGCTTAGCCCACATGAAAACAACGACATGTATCCGGCCGCTCATGCATGGCATCTGACGGTACCCGCCCACCGGCTGAAGCTGCAGCAAGCAGCCGAACAGACCCGCGAAGAATGGCAACGCAAGAAATTGCCCTACCGTTTCATCGGCACCGAACCCGGCATGCCCGCCACTGGCTGCCGCGCGACGGTCTGGCATGCGTCACAGCACGCGATGGATGACGATACACGCTCACTGTTCGAGCATTTCACGCTGGGCCTGCCAGAACCGGAATCACCGACCGAGTTGGCCTTGCGGATGGCGCAGTTCATGCGCTGGCTTGACGTACTGGGCAGTCGGTCAGTTGTGAAACACGGTGACCTATAATCGGGCAAACAACCCCATGTTGGAGACCCCGTATGGCCTTGCCCGCCGCCCTGCAGCATCTAAGTTTGCCAGTGATTGCCGCGCCCTTGTTTATCGCCAGCTGCCCGGCGCTTGTGATTGCCCAGTGCAAGGCCGGTATTGTCGGCTCGTTTCCGGCGCTGAATGCGCGGCCCGCAGAAATGCTCGAGCAATGGTTACAGCAAATCGAACAGGCGCTGGCGGATCATCGTGCCGCTCATCCCGAAGCAGTGATCGGGCCGATTGCAGTGAATCAGATCGTGCATCAGTCAAACGACCGACTCGCGCATGATGTTGAAGTCTGCGTCAAGCATCGCGTGCCAATCATCATCTCCTCACTGCGTGCGCCGCCGAAAGAAATGCTGGACGCGATTCATTCGTATGGTGGCATTGTCCTGCACGACATTATCTCGATCCGTCACGCCCACAAGGCGCTGGAAGCGGGCGTTGATGGCTTGATTTTGGTAGCCTCTGGCGCTGGTGGTCATGCCGGCGGGCTGTCGCCGTTTGCACTGGTGGGCGAGGTGCGGAAATTTTTCGATGGCCCGATCGCACTCTCCGGTTCAATTGCCAGCGGTGATGCGATCTTGGCAGCGCAATCGATGGGCGCTGACTTTGCTTATATCGGTTCACGCTGGCTTGCAACGCAAGAAGCCAACACCAGCGAAGGCTACCGCCAAGCGATCGTCGAGTCGACAGCTGCAGATGTTGTGTACACCAATTTATTCACCGGTGTGCACGGCAACTATTTGAAAAAATCCATCGTCAACGCTGGCCTCGATCCCGACAATCTTCCAGAAGCCGACAAAACAACCATGAATTTCTCAAGCGCGAGCGGTGCGAAAGCATGGCGCGATATTTGGGGAGCGGGGCAAGGCGTTGGCTTGATGGAGGATGTACCCGCTGTCGCCGATGTCGTCGCCCGGCTCAAGCACGAGTACACTGCTGCGCGCCAGCGTGTGATGGCAAGTAACTTCCCGCGTTAAGCGGTACGCGTCCACCTTATCGCCCGCTTAGTCTATGAAAAAGCCTCTAACGATTTTGCTCAGCCTGATACTGGTCGCCTTACTTGGCTTTACCGGATATGTATGGCTGGCACTCAACTGGTCCTATTCATCAGGTGAGCGCGCAGGACTACTGCAAAAATTCTCACGTAAAGGCTGGGTTTGCAAAACATGGGAGGGTGAGCTGCTCCTCACCAGCATGCCGGGGGCGATTCCGGAAAAATTTGAATTCTCGGTGCGTGACGAGAGCATCGTCGATGAGCTGCAGCGTAACGCTGGCCGCAAAGTGGTGCTGGGCTACGATCAACACAAAGGTTTACCGAGCAGCTGCTTCGGTGACACCGAGTATTTTGTGAATCGCGTGTCGGTGTTTGCAGAGTAGCTAGGACGTGTTTGCCAGGTTTACTTGGCTAACCACCGGGCCTGCATCAGCGATTTGGTTCGCTATCTACCAAAAACTCGTTATCAACAACGGCAGCGCCGGCTCTACGCAACTGGGTGATGACCCAATGCGCGAGATGAATGGTGCCGTAGTTCATGTAATTGCGGTTGGCTGCAGTGACGAGTGGCACCTTGGAGAGCAACTCTGGCACCTCGGTCAATTTGATGCGCTGCCGTTCCATCAGCAAAAATTTCAGCAGTACTTTGATACCGTGCTGCGCGTTGCGTTTGGGGTCTTCTTCCAGATAAGCGATGCGTGAGTAAGCCTCGCGCAGCGCAGCCTTTACATCAGTAAACGGTCGACCATGTCCGGGAATCACGATGGCTGGCGCTAGATCGTCGATCATATCCAAGGTCGCCCGCACTTCCTTGAACCCCCCGTAACCGTCGAGCGCAGGAAACACCACGCCAAACCCTTTCTCCCACAAGGCATCGGCCGAAATCAGGATGCCGTGCTGCTCATTAAACAGAATGTAGGAATACGGGTGATGGCCGGGCGCATAGAGCGCCTTCCATTCCATATCACCCAACTCAATCAGATCATCGGGATGCACTGCTGCATGCGCGCGAAACTCCTCACAGTGCTGACCTGTTGCGCTGAATGTCGGCTTCATGCGGGACCAGTTGTTGACCCGGGCGAACTCGGCTGCAGGTACATGGGTGCGCAGCGCTGGGTAGTGCTGCTCCAAGATATGGTTACCCCCGCAGTGATCCGAGTGCAAATGGGTGTTGTAGATCGCGTCTAGCGGTCGATCTTTCAACACATGCTGCACCAGTGACAAAGTTTGCTGCTGATGACTGCAGTATCCGGTGTCGACGATGGCGGCACGCTGCTTGCCGGTAAACAGCACATTATTCGACGAGAGCCAGCCACGCTCGAGGATAACCATTGAGGGTGGCAGCTTCATGACTTTAACTGGTAAGCAAGTGAAATGCGCTGTAACTCGCTAAACAACTCGAACGAGCCACAGTTGAATGTATGAAAACCGGTGCCCGTACGCACCGCCAGTCGTGGCGGCATCAGCCAGCCTAAACGCGAAAGGCCGATCAGCCTTGCCCCGCGCACATCGTCCCATCCGACTTGCTGCACCAGCCAGCCAGTCTGCCGAATCCCGTAGGAATTAATGGTGAGCGTAGCGCGCAAAAAATCTCGCCAGTAAAGCACTACCACTGCGATCGCCGCCAATAAAAAGAGTTGGGCGCCGTCAGACAAGCTTGGGTAGCGCAGTAGAAAACTAATCACATAACCGATCAAAGCCAGACTGAGCAATGTCGCCAACATCTTGAACCACGCGCTAAATGCGGGGCCGGTGATGTCGCGCTGTGGCTGATATACCGCTTGAGCTTGCATGACAAACTAGCCTTGGGCCCGCCGCGCTTCAAGCGCGATCCAGATTTGTCGTTTGCGCTCCTCCGGGGCAAGGCCCCAGTCGATAATCTCATCGATGGTACGCAGGCAACCGGTACACAACCCGGTTTGCTCATGCATCACGCAAACACCGATACACGGCGTTGGCAGCGGACCGCTATGAGTGCGCGGATCAAAGGGTGGGCGCAACTCGGTCACCGGTTCACTCTTGCGACCGCTGCTTCTTTTGGTCGAGCTTGGCGTTGAATTTTTCTGTGATGACGATCGCGCGCTCATGCTCGCCCTCGCTGATCTTGTCGTGACCATCCCAGGCCTCGACCTGAAATCGTACACGCCGCCCTTCGACAGCGATCAGCTCGCCGCGTATCGTGAGCGTCATACCAGGGGGCGTTGCTGCAAGATGCGAAAAGCTGACATGCGTGCCCAGGCTCTGTTCTGCTGGCCAGTCTAGGTGCGGAATAATTGCGCGCGTACAAGCAAGCTCCATCAAACCCACCATGTAACCGGTGGCCAGCACCTCCGGCATGTCGCGTGCGAACTCGATATGCTCGCCGTACAAGGCGGGGACGACCGAGCGTGGCGGTACGTCTGTCTGCCATTCGAAACGAATACCGGGCTTTAGGGTCTCTTTCATGCAGCGTGCTCCGGTGAACGACGCGCAGCGATGGCATTACCTGCACGGCTGGCCGATGGCCGACCAAGATGGTTTGAAATAAATTGTCCTGCATCGACGACTGCATTGATATCGACTCCCGTAGTAATGCCTAAACCATCGAGAAGATACAACACGTCTTCAGTCGCCACGTTGCCTGTTGCACCTTTTGCATACGGACATCCACCCAAGCCAGCAACCGAGGCATGAAATATTGCAACGCCAATGCTCAGTGCCGCATAGATATTTGCCAAAGCCTGCCCGTAAGTGTCATGAAAATGACCAGCTAGCTGCGCCAGCGGGAATTCGGTAGCCACCTGTTCGAATACGCGCTGCACCTGGACTGCTGTACCAACGCCGATCGTGTCGGCGATATCAATCTCGTCGCAACCAAGATCGCGCATTCGACGCACGACATCAGCTACTGCTGCAGGGGTGACCTCTCCCTGATACGGACAGCCAAGTGCGCAGCTGATACTGCCACGCAGCCTTAAGCCGTTTGCTTTTGCAGCAGTAGCAACCTCGCGAAAGCGTTCGATCGACTCGGCAATAGAACAGTTGATGTTTTTTTGCGAGAACGCTTCCGAAGCGGCACCGAAAATCACGACTTCATCTGCACGCGCTGCGAGCGCCGCCTCAAAACCTTTCATGTTCGGTACCAAGGCTGAGTACAGTGTGCCCGGGCGACGGTGGATGCTCGCCATCAACTCGGTCGATGTAGCCATTTGCGGCACCCACTTGGGCGAAACGAATGACGCCGCTTCGATATTCGGAAACCCTGCTTCCGACAAACGATTCACCAGCGCTAGCTTGACCTCAACCGGGATCGTTTGTTTTTCATTTTGTAGTCCGTCACGCGGGCCGACCTCGACCAGCTTGACCTTCTCGGGAAAGCGCATCTCAGTTCGCCTCCGGTGCAAATGACAATAGCTGCGCGCCTTCCGCCACCTGGTCGCCGACAGCATAGTTCAAGGCTTCGACCTTGCCTTTGGCGGGAGCACTAATCGTGTGTTCCATTTTCATCGCCTCCATAATCAACAGCGGCGCACCTTTTTCCACGCTGGCACCTTCTGCGACCATGAGTTGAACGATCTTGCCCGGCATCGGCGCCGTCAAGCGGCCGCCTTCTGATTCAGTCTCGCCTGCATGTGCGATCGGATCACTCCATGCGATGACACGATGCCGACCTTGCCAAAACACATGGAATCGATCATCAACGCATATCACCCGACCCGATATGCACCGACCCTCTATCAGCAACGATACTTCGGTGTGGTCAACCGTGACTTGGGTCAGCATTGTTTCTTCTGACTGATAAGCGATGCACCAGCCATCACGTCGATAATCGAGCACCAGCTCGGATGCTTGGTCATCGCATTCAAAGCAAAGCTGACGGCGATAGCCCCCATTCAAACGCCAGCCCTGCGTAGAATCCCAAGGATCATGGCTAATGGTTTCCGGTGTCGCCAATTTGGCCAACCACAGCGCAACCATCTCGACTGGCACTGGCTCAGTCGGTGGAAACAGTACAGCATGGTTACCCTCGATCAGACCGGTATCGAGCTCGGCATCGGTGAAAGCAGGTGTTGCAATCAATCGCCCCAGAAAGGCGACATTGGTCGCCGGCCCGACAATCTCAATCGCTTGCAATGCCTGCTGCATGCGCAACAGTGCCTGCGAGCGATCATCACCATGAACAATCAGCTTCGCGATCATCGGATCGTAATGCGGGGTGATTGCATCGCCCTGTCGAACGGCGGCGTCAATCCGTACATCGCCGTGCGCGAACGCCACTGCATCAGGTAAACGAAGATGAAGCAAAGAACCGGTCGAGGGCAAAAAACCTTTCTCAGGGTTCTCGGCATAGATGCGCGCTTCAATGGCGTGTCCATCGATACGCAAGTCCTGTTGTTGCATGGGTAGTGGCTCGCCGGCCGCAACGCGCAGTTGCCATTCCACCAGATCCGTGCCGGTGATCAGCTCGGTTACTGGATGCTCGACCTGCAGCCGGGTGTTCATCTCCATGAAATAAAAACTGCCATCCTGATTTGCGATGAACTCGACCGTACCCGCACCGACATAGCCCACTGCGCGCGCCGCATTCACCGCCGCCTCACCCATCGCTTGCCGCCGCTCTGGCGTCATTCCCGGGGCAGGTGCTTCCTCTAAAACTTTCTGATGCCGTCGCTGTACCGAACAATCACGCTCGAACAGGTAAACGCAACTGCCTTGGGTATCTGCGAATACTTGAATCTCGATATGGCGTGGCCGCTGTAAATACTTTTCGACCAAGACCCGGTCGTCGCCAAAGCTGTTGATGGCCTCACGCTTGCAAGAAGCCAGTGCCGCTTCAAAGTCTTCGCTCCGCTCGACAATGCGCATACCCTTTCCGCCACCGCCCGCGCTCGCTTTCAGCAACACTGGGTAGCCAATCGCATCAGCTTGCTCGCGCAGAAAATCGGGTTCTTGGCGCTCGCCGTGATAACCCGGCACCAAGGGTACATGCGCTTTTTCCATCAGCGCCTTGGCCGCTGACTTTGATCCCATGGCACGAATTGCAGACGCCGGCGGGCCGATGAAGACCATGCCATACGCCTCACACGCCGCTGCGAATTCTTCGTTCTCCGACAAAAACCCGTAACCCGGATGTATTGCTTCAGCACCCGTGTCTCGCGCCGCCGCGATGATGCGCTCGACCTGCAGATAACTCTCTTTCGCCGGTGCCGGGCCAATCAGGACACTTTCATCGCACATCGCTACATGCTGTGACTGCGCATCTGCTTGTGAGTACACCGCGACGGTGCGAATTCCGAGGCGCCGCGCGGTGGCAGCGACACGGCAGGCGATCTCACCGCGGTTGGCAATCAGAATTTTTTTAAACATACATACTGCCCCGGTTATTTCTTTCTTATTGAGAGACAAGTCGAGTCAAATGGAGGGTCATCCCGGCGTAGGCCGGGATCCAGCAACTTTGTCTAATACCGCTAGCGTCGCGTCACCCAGTAACGCAATCTCCTCATCCGACACCACATACGGCGGCATCCAATACACAGTGGTACCGATAGGCCTGAGCAACACGCCTTGCTGCAAAGCCTCTGTAAAAAATCGTCGCGAAAAACCGTCGGTGACTTCCGGTGTGACATCAAACGCGCAAATCATGCCGGTCTGCCGCGCATTGCTCACGTTTGGATGTGCCGCCACTCTCGCCAGAGCCGCGCTCAACTTGTCGGCGCGCTCACGGTTTTTCAGCAGCACATCGTCTTCATCGAAAATATCCAGCGTGGCCAATGCTGCACGGCACGCTAATGGATTGCCCGTATAAGAATGCGAGTGCAGGAATGCGCGACCAATGTCTGGGTGATAAAAGGCCTGATAAATGTCATCTGTGGTCATCACCAATGACAGTGGCAAATAGCCGCCGCTGATGCCCTTTGATAAGCACATGAAGTCAGGCCAGATCGCCGCCTGCTCGCAGGCGAAGAAGCTACCGGTACGGCCACACCCAACCGCGATTTCATCGGCGATTAGATGCACGGAGAACTGATCGCACAGAGCGCGCAACTGGCTGAGATAACTCGCCTCATACATCGCCATACCACCAGCACATTGCACCAAGGGCTCGACGATGACGGCAGCAATCTGTCCTGCCCGACGCTCCAATAGCGCGCGCATCTGTGACAGCGCGTTTAGCTCACCGCTTGCAGCGGGGGACGCCACTACATGGGCGCGGCGGTACATACCGCCATATGCCTCGGTGAAAAGCGGCACATCTGTCACGCCGAGTGCGCCGACGGTTTCGCCGTGGTAGCTGCCAGTGAGACAAACGAATTCCTGTTTTTGCGGATGCCCCGCATTGCGCCAGGCATGAAAACTCATCTTCAGCGCAATCTCTACGGCCGACGCGCCGTCGGAAGCAAAAAAACAATGCCCGAGCGCGTGATTAGTTTTTGCAGCGAGTCGTTCCGACAACTGCACCACCGGCGCATGCGTGAAGCCCGCCAGCATCGCATGCTCGAGCTTTTCGAGTTGATCGTTAAGCGCGGCATTAATGCGAGGGTTCGCATGACCAAACAGATTAACCCACCATGAGCTCACCGCATCCAAATAGCGGCGCCCTTCGTAGTCGTACAGCCATGCACCTTTACCATGACTAATCGCCATCAGTGGCAGCGTCTCGTGATGCTGCATCTGCGTGCATGGGTGCCAAACACTGGCGAGACTGCGTGCAACCCAATCGGTGTGCGCTATCTGATTCATTGCTTCGCGATTTACATTCTGAATAGGCCAAACTTGGTTTCGGGAATCGGCGCATTGAGCGCTGCCGATAAACCAAGCGCCAGTACTGTGCGCGTATCAGCGGGGTCAATCACGCCGTCATCCCAGAGTCGTGCGCTGGCGTAGTAAGGATGGCCTTGATGCTCGTATTGCTCACGAATAGGCGCCTTGAACTGCTCCTCTTCTTGCGCACTCCAGCTACCGCCCTTGGCCTCGATACCGTCGCGCTTGACGGTCGCAAGCACCGAAGCAGCCTGCTCACCGCCCATCACCGAGATGCGCGCATTCGGCCACATCCACAACATGCGCGGACCAAATGCGCGGCCACACATGCCGTAATTACCGGCACCAAAGCTACCGCCAATGATCACGGTGAATTTAGGCACCTGTGCGGTTGCGACGGCGGTCACCATCTTTGCACCGTGGCGTGCAATACCTTCGTTCTCGTATTTGCGACCAACCATGAAGCCGGTTATGTTTTGCAAAAACACCAGGGGAATTTTGCGCTGACAGCACAGCTCGATAAAGTGCGCGCCCTTCAACGCCGATTCCGAAAACAAGATGCCGTTGTTAGCGACAATGCCGATTGGCATGCCATGCAAATGTGCGAAGCCACATACGAGTGTGCTGCCAAAGCGCGCCTTGAACTCATCAAACTCGCTGCCATCGACAATGCGCGTGATTACCTCGCGCACATCAAAAGGCTTGCGCGTATCTGTGGGAATCACGCCATAGATCTCGCTGGCGTCATAGTTCGGCGCGGCTGGCTCGCGCAAGACGAGCGATTGTGGTTTGCTGCGATTCAGATTGCCGACAATACTGCGCGCTAGCGCCAATGCATGGGTATCATCTTGTGCCAAATGATCTACCACGCCGGACAAGCGAGTGTGCACGTCACCACCACCCAGATCTTCAGCGCTCACTACTTCGCCGGTAGCTGCCTTCACCAGCGGTGGCCCACCTAAAAAAATCGTGCCCTGATTCTTGACGATGATGGATTCATCGCTCATGGCCGGCACATACGCGCCGCCAGCGGTACACGAACCCATGACCACGGCAATCTGCGGAATGCCCTGTGCCGACATGTTGGCCTGATTGAAAAAAATCCGGCCGAAATGATCGCGATCCGCAAACACATCATCTTGATTGGGTAGGTTTGCTCCACCCGAATCCACCAGATAAACACAGGGCAAATGATTCTGCTGCGCGATTTCTTGTGCGCGCAAATGCTTCTTGACAGACATCGGGTAATACGTGCCGCCCTTCACCGTGGCGTCATTACAAACAATCACGCATTCCTGGCCTTTGATGCGGCCGATGCCGGCGATCACACCAGCTGCCGGTGCAGCGTTGTCATACATCTCGAAGGCTGCGAGTTGCGAGAATTCTAGAAAGGGGGTGCCGGGATCCAGCAACTGATTCACCCGCTCACGCGGTAGCAACTTGCCGCGCGCCACATGTTTGGCGCGCGCTTCATCACCACCGCCCTGTGCAATACGCTCGCAATGCGCGCGTAAATCATCCACCAACGCCTGCATCGCAGCAGCATTTGCTGCGAACTCTGGCGAGCGCGAGTTCAGCTTGGATTCAATCACCGGCATCTGGGCTGTCTCCGTTTATGGTTTTTTAAATTCGCCATCGACATAAAACCAGAGCCCGTCTTCTCGAACGAAGCGACTGGTCTCTTGCAAGCGATGCGCTTTACCGGCGACGCGACAACGCGCCAAAAAACTCACCGTTCCCTGGTCGGCTTCTTGCGTCACCGCTTTTACATCCAGCCCGAGCCACTTCATGGATGGGTCGGTAACGGTATCTTGCGGGCGTGTTGACGGATGCCAGGTGGCTTTCAAATAGTCTTCGGCACCAGTGACATAGGCGCTATAACGAGAGCGCATTAATTTTTCAGGGGTGTCGGCGACGGCAGTACCGGCCAGAAAAGGCCCGCAGCATGTGTGGATCTGATTTCCGCCGCAAGGGCATGGCGTATCGTTGCTATTCATGACGTCTCTATTGGGCTTTGAGCCAGTACTTTTGTGAGTGCTTGTGTTTATTGAGATTTCTGCGCTGGGTGCATTTGATCTGCGCTTCGCGACAAAGTCGTTACGGATGTTGAATCGGGTTGCGTAATGTTCAGGTTCTCATGCAAGCGCTCGCCCGATCAATATCTTTTGGATGTCGCTGGTTCCCTCATAAATCTGACACACGCGTACATCGCGGTAGATCCGCTCAACCGGAAAGTCTGCCAGGTAGCCATAGCCACCGTGAATCTGTATCGCGTCGCTGCAAACTTTCTCCGCCATTTCGCTCGCAAACAACTTGGCCATCGCCGCCTCTTTCAAGCATGGCACGCCGGCGTCTTTCATGCTCGCCGCATGCCACACTAATTGGCGCGCTGCCTCGATCTGAGTTGCCATGTCGGCCAACTTGAATTGCACTGCTTGATGGTCAAATAAAGGCTGGTCGAAACTTTCTCGATCTTTGGCATAGACCAGTGCGGCCTCAAACGCAGCACGCGCCATCCCGACCGCCTGGGCGGCAATACCAATGCGGCCACCTTCAAGGCCTGACAAGGCAATTTTATAGCCCATGCCTTCTTCGCCAATTCGATTGGCCACGGGGATACGGCAGTCTTCAAACAGAATTTGTGCGGTGTCGGAAGAGTGCTGACCCAGTTTGTCTTCAACGCGGGCCACGATATAACCCGGTGTATTGGTCGGAACCCAGAATGCGCTAATACCGCGCTTGCCGGCCGCTTTATCAGTCACGGCCATCACGATGCAAACATCAGCATTTTTCCCGCTGGTAATAAATTGCTTCACACCGTTCAGCACATAGTGATCACCATCGCGACGCGCACTGGTTCGGAGCGCTGAGGCATCGCTACCTGCATGCGGCTCGGTTAGCGCGAAAGCGCCGAGCATGTCGCCGCGCGCCAGTGGCTGCAACCATTGCGCCTTCTGCGCCTCATCGGCATAGCTCATAGCGATGCTACAGACCGGGCAGTTGTTGACCGAGATGATGGTGGATGTGCCGCCATCACCCGCCGCAATTTCTTCAATCACAATCGCCAGCGCCAGATAGTCCAAGCCAGCGCCACCTTGCGCCTCCGGCACGGCAATGCCAAACGCGCCGAGTTGCGCCAGCTGCTGCAGCGCTTCGCGCGGAAAGCGGCGCTCGCGATCCCACGCAGCGGAATATGGCAGTAGTTGCTGCTGCGAGAATTCGCGCAGCGCATCGCGGATCATGTGGTGTTGCTCGGAGAGGATCATGCTGCGAATTCGTTATGTATCAGGTCATATCAAGTCATATCAAGTCACTGGATCCCGGCCTGCGCCGGGATGACTCAATTGAGGGCATCAATCTTAAAAACGTCAGCTTTATTTATTCAATCACCAGGCTATTTTTCTTCCGTCGTAACCCAAGAACGCCCCTGAATCCGAAGGCTTCAAGGTCTCAATCACCTTACGCATGCCCGACACACTGTCCTGCACTATGACCGTCGCACCCGGACCACCCATATCCGTCTGCACCCAGCCCGGGTGAATCACCGCCAGCGTCAGCTCAGGATAATCACGACGCGCTGAATACACCGCCATGTTGAGCGCCGCTTTCGATGCGCGATAAATCCAGGCGGTGCTGCCACTGGCCTCAGCGATACTACCCATGACACTAGTGATGAAAACAAAGCGGCCCTTCGCATCGGACACGAACGGCGCGAGCAAGGGCAGCGACTGCATCGCTCCAAGCACGTTTGCATGCATCGCCGCATCGAAATCGGCCAAGCTTGGTGACTCAGTTGCACCTTCCCAGTTGGGCAGCACACCCGCCACGTACAGCGCGAGGTCGATCTTCTCGCCATCAAGACGCCATGGCAGCTCAGCCAGCGACTCGGGCTTCGTCACATCGATCTTGATCGCATGTGCACCTTCGTCGGTGAGCATCGCCAGCGATGCATCATCGCGCGCCGTCGCGAACACTTTCCAGCCGTCTGCACATAACTGGCGAACAAACTCGCGACCGATACCGCGCGACGCGCCGATGATAAGTGCCGTGCGCGCCATCAGAACATCTCCAAGGCGATGGCAGTCGCTTCACCACCACCGATGCACAGCGAAGCAACACCGCGTTTGCCGCCCGTCTTCTTCAAGGCCCCGAGCAAGGTAACGATGATGCGCGCGCCGGACGCGCCAATCGGATGGCCAAGCGCGCACGCGCCGCCGTGAATATTAATTTTTTCGTGCGCGATACCATGATCATGCATTGCTGCCATCGCCACTGCGGCGAATGCCTCGTTCACTTCAAACAGATCAACATCGCCCGTCGACCAGCCGGTTTTGTCATAAATTTTTTGGATGGCACCTACCGGCGCCGTCGTGAACCAACTCGGCTCTTGTGAATGGCGAGTGTGCGCAAGAATGCGCGCGATGGGCGTTACTGCCAATTTTTTTGCAGTCGACTCACGCATCAGCACCAGCGCCGCCGCACCATCGTTAATTGACGAAGAAGACGCGGCAGTAATGGTGCCGTCTTTCTTGAAAGCTGGTTTCAGCGCGCTGATTTTTTCCGGCTTGGCTTTCAGCGGACCTTCATCTTTCGCGATGACGACATCGCCGCCCTTGCCTACGACAGTCACTGGTGCAATTTCCCAGTCAAACGACCCGGCAGCCGCAGCGGCTTGCGCGCGCTGTACCGAGGCGATGGCGTAGGCGTCTTGTTGCTCGCGCGTGAACTGATACTTGGCCGCGCAGTCTTCGGCATAGGTGCCCATGGAGCGGCCGCGATCGTAGGCATCTTCCAAACCGTCGAGCATCATGTGGTCGTAAATCATGCCGTGGCCGATGCGATAGCCGCCACGCGCTTTGGGTATTAAATACGGCGCGTTAGTCATCGACTCCATACCACCGGCTACCAACACGCTATTGGTACCTGCGAGCAGCGAGTCGACGCCATAGATCGCGGCCTGCATCGCCGAGCCGCACATCTTCGACAAGGTCACCGCACCCGCAGACACCGGCACACCTGCCTTGATCGCAGCCTGTCGTGCTGGCGCCTGCCCCTGCCCCGCCATCAGGCAATTACCAAAAATTACCTCATCGACGACATCAGCTTTAACGCCGCCACGCTCGAGCGCAGCGCGGATCGCGACCGCACCGAGATCAGCGGCGGCGATCGAGGCGAAGTCGCCTTGAAACGCACCCATTGGCGTGCGCGCCGCGCCGACAATAACAATCGGGTCTTGCATGATGATCTCCTGTGTTCACACCGACTATGCGGTTGGCGCACCTGCGCCTTGCTGATGAATAAAACGAATCTCTTGCGGGTAAGGGAAGACATCCTCAACCTGCCCCTCGAGGATGCGCGCTTTCTTTTGCCGCCAATAGTCGGCACTCAATAAGTCTGCGTGATACTTCATGAAGTAGTGACGCACTTTTAGGTTGCCGAGCAAGAAAACACTAAACTGCTCCGGGAAGACGTCATTCTTGGCGACCGAGTACCAAGGTTCGCTGGCCATCTCATCTTCCTCGTTGCGCGGGGCCGGGATATCGCGGAAATTGCAATCCGTGATGTACTCGATCTCGTCATAGTCGTAAAACACGACACGGCCCTGGCGGGTGACGCCAAAGTTTTTATAGAGCATATCGCCGGGGAAAATATTCGCGGCTACTAAATCCTTTATGGCGTTGCCGTACTCGCGTACGCCATGCTCCATCTTCGCGTCATCGCCGGCTGCTTCGGCTTCGGTGAGCCAGATATTCAGCGGCGTCATACGGCGCTCAATGTAAAGATGTCGAACAATCACCTGATCATTTTCTTCTTCAATCAGCGATGGCGCGACTGCTTTCAACTCGTCGAGCAATTCGTCCGGGAAGCGCGCGCGCGGAAAAGCGACGTTCGAATACTCCAGCGTATCTGCCATACGGCCGACGCGATCGTGGTATTTGACGAGCAGGTATTTTTCTTTGACTAGCTCGCGCGTGGTTTCTTTGGGCGCCGGGAAATAATCCTTGATTACTTTGAATACATACGGAAAAGACGGCAGCGCAAATACCACCATCACTAGCCCGCGTATGCCGGGTGCGATGGCGAAGTTATCCGACGAATGTGCGAGGTGATGCAAGAAGTCGCGGTAGAACGCCGCCTTGCCCTGCTTCTGCAAACCGAGAATTGTGTAAATCTCGCCGCGCGGCTTGCTGGGCATGATGTTGTGCAAAAAATTCACATAAGCCGACGGCACTTCCATGTCGACCATGAAGTAGGCGCGCGTAAAAGAAAACAGCAAGGTAATCTGACTCGGGTCCGTCAACAAGGCATCTATGAATAATGCGCCACGCCGATTGTGCAGCACTGGAATCACGAAGCCATAGCTCTGACTGCCATTGACCAGCTTACCGATCAGGTAAGCGCCCTTATTTCTTAGAAACGGTGAAGACAATACCTGCAGCTGATAGTTCGCCTCTTGCTTTTCATTGCCAGGCAAGGCGTTTAATCGCGCCTCGACCATGGCGAGGTCATGCTCAAGATCAGCGAACTCGCCCGCGAATTGGAAATTCGTCACCATGCGGCGCAGCGCATGGCGCATGCCATCTTTAGCAGGGTAGTACACACGATAAGCGGGAACACTCTCGCGCGGCTCGATGTACTCGGTTGAGATAGTTGGCCAGACGAAGATGAAATCGTTATTGAAATAGGTGCGGTGCAGAATGCTGCAACACACCGAGTTGAAAAACGTCTCGGCCAACTCAGGCTGACGGTGCTCGGTGAGCATGCCAATGTAGTGCAGCTTCACCTCGCGCCAAACGGTATCGGTCAGCTCATCTTGGGCGTATTCATCCTCGAGCGTCTGTACGCATTCCTGCACCCGCTGATCATAAAAGGCAATACGCTGACGCGCCTGGGCCTGCGCCTCTTTCCAGGTTGATTGTTCAAAGTGCTTTCGCGCAGCCTGACTGGTTTCGCGAAACAAGCGGTAGTGTTTGTCGAAGCCGTCAATAATGACGCGCGCGATATCGAACGCAATTTGCGACGACAACAGCTTAGGAAAGTGCTGCATGGCTAGCGAAATCCTTTCAGGCAGTTTCGGCGAATAATTCGCGGCCGATCAACATACGACGAATTTCACTGGTGCCGGCACCAATCTCATATAGCTTCGCGTCACGCCACAGGCGACCGGTCGGATAGTCATTGATATAGCCGTTTCCGCCAAGCGCCTGAATTGCTTCGCCCGCCATCCAGGTCGCTTTTTCTGCGGAATACAGAATTGCGCCCGCAGCGTCTTTACGTAGCGCGCGCACCTGATCTGGCGAGCTGGCCCGATCACACGCTTGGCCGACAGCATAGACATAGGCTTTACACGCCATCATCGTTGAGTACATATCCGCCAACTTGCCCTGCATGAGCTGAAACTCACCAATCGGCTGACCGAACTGCTTGCGGTCATGCACATAGGGCACCACCACATCCATGCAGGCTTGCATGATGCCGAGTGGCCCACCAGACAACACGGCGCGCTCATAATCCAAGCCGGACATCAGTACATTGACGCCTCGCCCAAGACCACCCAACACATTTTCTGCCGGCACCTCGCAATCTTGAAACACGAGTTCGCCGGTGTGTGAGCCGCGCATGCCGAGCTTGTCCAGCTTTTGTGCAACTGAAAACCCCTTGAAATTTTTCTCGATCAAAAATGCGGTGATGCCGCGCGCACCGGCTTCAAGATCATTTTTTGCGTACACCACCAGTACATCGGCGTCCGGGCCATTGGTGATCCACATCTTGCTACCGTTGAGTACCCAGTGATCGCGTTTGAAATCGGCACGCAAACGCATACCGACCACGTCGGAGCCGGCGTTTGGTTCTGACATCGCCAGCGCACCGATATGCTCACCTGAGATTAGCTTCGGCAAATATTTTTCTTTTTGCTCGTCACTGCCGTTACGACGAATCTGATTCACGCACAAGTTAGAGTGCGCGCCGTACGACAGCCCGACCGATGCCGAGGCGCGTGAGATTTCTTCCATCGCAATAATGTGCGCAAGGTAGCCCATGGCGCTACCACCGTAGGCCTCGTCGGCAGTGATACCGAGCAGACCCAGATCACCCATCTTGCGCCACAGGTCCATCGGAAACTGATCGCTGCGGTCGATGGCTTCCGAACGTGGTGCGATCTCGGCCGCGGCGAATTGTTGGATGGCGTCGCGTAATGCCGCGATGTCATCGCCGTGGTCAAAGCTCAGTCCGGGCAAGTCAAGCATGCGGATTCCTTCGTGCAGAGTTATTGGGTTCAGGCGACGCGTCGAACACCAGCGCCTTTGCGCTTGGGCAGACCTTCGTCCAGTAGGCGGCGGCACTGTGCCTCGTGCAGCGCGATCTCAGATAGTGTGAGTTCCAGATCTTCGCGCTGCTGCTCTAGCATCTCTCGATGCCGACCCAGCACGGCCAGAAAGCGTTGCAGCTGTGCCGAGGAATCTTTTGGCGAGTCATACATATCCACCAGATCTTTGATTTCTGACAGCGTCAGACCCAGTCGTTTGCCGCGCAGCGTGAGCTTTAAGCGAGTTCGGTCACGCGCGCCGTAGACACGCACACGGCCGCCGCTGCCTTCGCGCTTTGGGCTGATCAGGCCCTGATCCTCATAGAAACGGATGGTGCGCGGCGTAATGTCGAATTCGCGCGCTAGCTCGGTGATGGTGTAAGTCGCCATGGCCATGGGGTGCAATGCTCGCGCCTGACAGGCCGCGCAGCGAGAGTAGAATGGACGTTTACGTAAACGTCAATTGCCGGCTATTGTAGGCGTGCCAGCATCCATTGCAAGCCCTTGCGCGCCGCCGGCGAAAGCACTGCCATGAACCCACTGGAATCCGAACTCTCCTACCCATTTGGCGATACTTTGCCTGCTAGCGGCGCCACGTTTCAGATCGCGCCTGGCGTGCGCTGGATTCGCATGGGCCTGCCTTTCGCGCTCAACCATATCAACCTCTGGTTACTGGAAGATGGGGATGGTTGGGCAGTCGTTGATTGCGGAATTGCTAACGATGCCACGCGCGCGGCTTGGGAGCAGGTGTTTTCCGAGTCGCTTGATGGCCGTCCAATCACCCGGGTAATCGTCACCCATTGCCATCCTGACCACGTTGGCCTCGCGGCCTGGCTGTGCGATCGCTGGCAGGTCCCGTTATGGATGACCGTCGGCGAGTACGGCTTTGCACGCATGATGTCTGCCGGGCTTCCCGGCGCTGACGGCCCGGCGATGATCACGCATTTTCGTCGCCATGGCCTGTTAGATACCGAAAAACTGGCGCAACTGGAGGGCCGCAAGCAGTATTACCCGACCCTGGTGCCCAAGGTACCGGAGCAGTTCATCCGACTGGATTCAAGGACGCCGGTTCGTATTGGCGCGCACACTTGGCGCGTGATTATCGGTACCGGACACTCGCCCGAGCATGCGGCGCTGTATTGCGAGTCACTGAACGTGCTGATCTCCGGCGACATGCTGCTGCCAAAAATCTCGACCAATACCTCGGTATTCGCCATCGAGCCTGAATCCGACGCTGTGGGACAGTTTCTTGATTCACTACAGCAGTTCAGCCCCTTGCCGGAGCAAACACTGGTGTTGCCGTCGCATGGCAAGCCCTTTCTCGGCATTCGGCAGCGCGTGCGGCAATTGGAGGCACACCATGCCGAGAGGCTGGATGAAGTCCGGGAGGCGTGCAGTACCCCGCACTCTGCGGCGGATATCGTGCCTCTGATGTTCAAGCGCGACCTCGACATGCACCAACTCACCTTCGCCATGGGCGAAGCACTCGCACATTTGCATCGTTTATGGTTCGCCGGTGAATTGCGGCGCACGCACGATGACGATGGTGTAATTCGCTTCGTCACACAGCGCTAAAGA
>JAPLQC010000027.1 GCA_026399895.1 Burkholderiales bacterium | reverse complement strand
TGAATAAGCGGCCGATAGTGCGCCTCAAAATCGCCCCACGACAACTGATCACCAGTGCCAAGTTCGATGAACACCACCGACGCGCGCGAAACCCAGACTTCGCACTCGAACGGCCCCATCTTCACGTCACACAACACGCCATCGGCCCACATCGGATCGGACATTGCCGCGGTGCCGAAACCCCCTTTGGCAGCAAGGCTGATGCGGCCGAATGAAGCTTCAAATTTCGTCAGCACGCGCTGCAGGCGCACATCGGTGCGGCTGCCATCGAATGCACCATTGGCGACGCGGCGCAGGTAGACCGGCGGCTGCGAGTTGCAGTCGCCGACCACGGTGAACATACCAAGGTCTTTACCAAAGCGCTCGGCGTTTTTGTACATTGCGCGCTGGCTCGGCGTGATGCGCGGCACCCAGCTCGGCCACACAGCAGGAGCGACCGTTGCGCGCGCAGCACGCTTCGTCGGTGCGGATGTGGCATTCAACACAGCAGTCGCCGTACGTGCAGGCACATCCTGCAGGTTGCCGCTGACGAACGCAGCGAGATCGGCAAACAGCCAGCCGGCTGCGGCGCCGCGTTCATCCGCGAGCTGAAGCCAGCGCCCATCTGCGCTGCGGGCGAGCACAGTACGAAAGTCGCCCTTGTTCACGCGCGCAACATGCGACGCGATCAGACTGGGTGCAGTGCGCAGCACCGCCGCTGGTTCGATGATGGTGACGCGCACAGCAGCAGCAGCACGGCTGCGGCGCTAACTGGAACTCTGCGGGTGGCAAATGCCCATGCAGCCCTCGAGATCCGTGACGCATCTTTTTCCGAATGAAAGTCTTTAGTTCGCATAGAGAGACCCGAGGTGAAACGCGACAGTGGATATTCAGAGATACAACCGGCGAATCCGGGTAGCAATGGACGGAACCGCCCGAGAAAGTTATCAAAGAGTAAACTTTGTGTCAACGGAAATTGATAACTAAAAGAAAATATTCTTACCGCTTAGCCGGAAACCGAACCGTGAGGGTCGCTGAAGGGATGACCGTCAGGTCATTGAGGGGGGTAGGCGGCAATGCGTAGACGCACGGCGATACCGAGCTTCCGCAGAGGTCAGGCTTGAATAGCGAGGTGGGCAATGAAACCCGACCGTGTCTCTCCGTGCTGCTTTGCCTTTGCGTCCAGTCTTGCCAAAACTCGCTTAGGCAGCGTGATATTCACTCGCTCGATCTCGTCAGACAGCAGCGCAGGATCGATCTCCGCTATCGCCCAGACCCAACCCTTGAATTCGCGTTTTTTCTGAAAAGTCGCGATGCTGCTTGGCTTCGGCACATCGTCGCCCGCATCCAGCGCAGTCTCAATCCATAACTCAATTGCATCTTTGGCGTTCTCAATCGCCTCGTCTATGCCAGAGTCCGCTGCCGAGAAGCAGCCCGGGAGGTCAGGTACAACCACACTCCATGCATGAGTCTCATCGCCAGGTTCGATTGCGATTGGGTATTTCATAGCGTTTGCCTCATTTCAATCCAGCCTGCTTCAGGATCTTTTGAACCAGTCCTGTGCCAAGCTCTTTTTTAGGATGCGGAACCGTCAGATGACCAGACTTAGACGGATGAACAAAAACATGGTGCGAACCTCTCGAACCGCGAAGTATCCACCCCTCACGTTTCAGTATCGCGATCAGTTCCTTACTGGTCATCGCCCAACAATACACACCATACACATAGATGTCAATCCAGTCGCGGGTCCCCGCCTTGAAAATTGAAAACAGATTGATTCTCGGAGACTACGCCTGTAAAAAGCGGATGCTGGGAGTAATAAGTCAACTCAGGATAGATATTCGTGAAGCAAATGCCTTGGCAAAGCATCTTTAGGAGACATGATCATGTCCGAACCAGCCACAAAACCATGGGACCCTGCTGAACACTTCACTACTGAAGCGGACATAGCATCGTATCTCGAAGCGGCATTGGAAGACGCCGATCCAGCGCTGATCACGGCAGCCTTGGGTGATATTGCCCGGGCCAAGGATATGAGTCAGATTGCACGAGATACAAAGCTAGGGCGCAAGAACGTCGCCAAATCGCATCCCCTTTGTAAACTAGAACTCAGCAGCTTCGTTACAGGTAAGCCAAAATAAAAAAGCCCGCAACCAAAAGTCTGCGGGCTCTTTAATATTCAACCTTGGCGACAAAGCACCGGCAAGCGTTGACCGGACTAGTAACTCCTCAGCCTCTCAAGGCGATTGCCGGGCAGATCCATTGGCTAAGGATCGGATTAGTTGGTCGCGACGCAGTAATTGCCAATCGGCTCAAAGCCCGCAGGACAACTCATTGCGCCACGCTTAATGGCTAGCCTTGCTGCTGCAGTCGCAACACAATAATTACCATCAACGATATAGGCTTCTGGGCAATTTTCACTCTTTACAATAGCGAAATTAGCGGATGCGCTTGGAACGCATTGGTTGCCTTTCTCCGAATACCCAGACGGACACCCACCATTCTTTGGGATTTCAGCCGGCGCAGGTAACGCAGCGAGAGTGTTGGTTGTGACGAAGACAGCTGCAACTAAGAGAAGCGATTTCATTATTTTTTGAATGTTTAACGACGACCCAAAAAGTGTAAGACAATTTGTTATCTTTTGCAGGGAGCTGACTACCGCCGAGTCATGGGTGCGTGTTCTTTGAAATAGGAGATAGATATTCTAGAAGACCTCTCATTCCAACTCGGCGATCTACGTCTGCATGCCGTCGCGGCTGGCCCAAAGGATGGCGAATTGGTCATCCTGTTGCACGGCTTCCCCGAATTCTGGAGAAGCTGGCAGAAACAGATCATGCCGCTGGCACATGCAGGGTACAGAGTCATCGCCCTAGACCAGCGCGGTTACAACCTCAGCGATAAGCCCGCAAACATCGCCGACTATCGCTTGGAAATACTCGCAAAGGATGTGATCACCCTACTCGATCAGCTTGGCGTTAAGCAGGCACATATCGCGGGGCACGACTTTGGTGCCAGCGTTGCTTGGTTATTGATCAGCGCTTACCCCGAGCGATTTCGCTCAGCGGTGATACTCAATGTGCCTCATCCACGGATTCTTCAGCGAAAGCTAAAAACATCAAAAGAGCAAAAGAAAAAAAGTTGGTACATGTTCTTTTTTCAATTGCCTCTACTACCAGAACTTTGGTTCAGAAGAAATCATTTTCGTGGCGGATTAAACATGCTTCTTCGCAGCAGCCGAGGCGGCACTTTTAATCAGCAAGATATCGACAACTATAGACAGGCATGGTCCCAGCCGGGTGCGCTTCGGTCAATGATCCATTGGTACCGAGCGGCGATACGGTTTGGTTTACCAAAGCGTACAAACGCCGAGTGGCGTGTATCGGTGCCTACGCTGATTCTATGGGGCCAGGACGATGTGTTTCTACTACCAGAGATGGCAAGCGAAAGCCTGGAGTTTTGTACCAATGGCAGGTCCGTAGTGCTGCCGGGCGTATCGCATTGGATCCAGCATGAAGAACCAGAGCGAGTATCAAAGGAGTTGATCGCACATTTCGAACGACATTAGCAGTAGCTGCCCAACGTGAATTTTTCCAAAGCGTTGATCGCGAGTTCTCAAACCGCTTGCCAAATACTAAGGTAACTTTCGACGATGGTTTAAGCCCGCCGACTGAACATACCTTTACTGCTTCAGCCCCAGCAATAACGAAAACCAGCCGCAAGAGTTCTGGAAAAACTGGGCACTGTTTACATTTTCGTCCGCACTGTCGCCTTGATTACTTTCATACAGAAAGTGTGTTTAGTTTTCATTTTAAATATACTTTTTATACATAAAACAATACCAAATTTTTACACAAATTTTGTAGACCAAAAGTCACTCTTGCTGATAACTTAGTTCCATTCTGAAGCTTTCGCTTCAATGGAGATTCTCATCGGACGGAGTGCGCTACAGGTAGCGGTGCAAGTGAGGGACATGAGTTCCGAGCTACTCCCATTGGATAACTCGTTCATCCCGTTTGATATCTTGTTTAAGATCGGGATCGCCCATTTTGAGAACCAGGAACTGACCCTCAAGTCATTATTCACTGGACTGCCCCATTCCGAAATGGGCATCCGCTACCATTTTCGTAGGCTTTTGGCGAATGGTTGGATTGAATTGCACCCGTCCACAACGGATCGGCGTACGAAGTTGGTGACAGCCACCCAAAGATTGCTCGATCAACTGATGCTATTGGATCTGGCGTTCGCAAAGATGGTGGAACAGCATGGGCCAGACACTGACGCTAGGTTGGCAGACGCAAATGGCTTGCCTAGTAGGTCTATTGGCAAACCGCGCGCGCAATAGTCTCTTGAGATGAGATGTGTGTTGCTGTAGGTACGCTACTCCCAAACCGCGTATTCGTGATTTAACTCATTCAAAAGCGGTTTCTTATTCAGCTTTCACAGCGCATTCAAAGGAATCTTCGCGTACGCAATGCCGTTGTCTTCTTTGGGTGGCAATTCGCCCGCACGGATGTTGATTTGAACCGCGGGCAAGATAAGCACCGGCATTTCCAAGGTGGCGTCGCGCTTGGTACGCATTTCCACAAACGCCTCCTCGGAAATACTGTCTTTGACGTGGATATTGTTCGCGCGCTGATCTGCCACGGTCGTTTCAAATTTCACGGCGCGGTCATTCGGCGGGTAGTCATGACACATGAACAAACGTGTGGCCGGTGGCAAACTCAAAATTTTGCGCGTCGAGGCATATAAGGTTTTTGCATCGCCACCCGGGAAATCACAACGTGCGGTACCGACATCAGGCATAAACAGCGTGTCGCCCACGAACACAGCATCTCCGAACTGGTACGCGACGCATGCTGGTGTGTGGCCGGGCACGTACATCGTGTGGCCACTCAGGGCTCCTATTTGAATGGTTTCACCGTCTTTGAACAAATGGTCGAACTGTGAGCCATCTTGCTTAAAGCCTGGCTCCAGATTGAAGATGCTCTTGAATACGCCCTGCACCGCCGTGATGTGGTCGCCAATCGCGGTCTTGCCGCCTAGATGGGCCTTCAAGTAGGGCGCGGCGCTCAGGTGGTCGGCGTGCGCGTGGGTTTCTAAAATCCACTCGACTTGGAGATTGTTGGCTTTTACAAATTCAATCACCTTGTCGGCCGAGGTGTGGCTAGTGCGGCCAGACTTAGGGTCATAGTCCAAAACCGAGTCAATGATGGCGCAGGCCGAGCCCGGTTTCTCATAGACCACGTAAGTCACCGTCCATGTGGCGGGGTCAAAAATGCCATGAACCTGGGGGTTGCTCGAGCTTGCGTTCACGTTAGGCTCCTTTTCGAATTAAGTTTTCCATATTCTATTGACATATAAATTATCTGTCAATAGAATATCGCATCAGCTTTTGAAAAGGACATTCGTCCCATGGACCAGACCACCTTGGACTTGGAGAAAATGAGATCGTCTGCCGGAGAAGCGTGCCGGTTGATGAAAGTGCTCTCCAACCCCGATCGCCTACTCCTGTTGTGCCAACTTTCTCAAGAAGAAAAGCGCGTGGGTGAGTTACAAGAAAGCTTGGGCATTGTTCAGCCCACCCTGTCACAGCAGCTCACCGTCCTGCGTGACGAGGCCTTGGTCACGACCCGCCGCGACGGCAAAAACATTTATTACCAAATCGCCAGCCCGCAAGCACTGGCCATCATGAACGTTTTATTCAATCAATTTTGTGGACCACAAACAGGAGCATCAGCATGAACTTAGATTGGGCAAATTTCACGCCTTGGTCATCACTGACAGGTGGCATTGTCTTAGGTATAGCTTCGGCACTCTTCATCTTGATCAACGGCCGCATCCTTGGTATCAGCGGAATCTTGGGTGGCTTGCTACCGCCAAAGGTAGGAGACACCACATGGCGTATCGCTTTTTTGTTGGGCATGTTTGCTGCACCCACGGTGTTTCATGCAGTGGTGCCGGCCGAGTACGTTACTGCACCGCGGATTGAAGCTACGGAGTGGATGATCGTCGTTGCCGGCCTCTTGGTTGGCGTCGGCACTCGCTATGCCTCGGGTTGCACGAGCGGCCACGGCGTGTGTGGTTTGTCTCGCCTGTCGCCTCGCTCTTTGGTCGCTACTGCTTCATTCATGAGCGCAGGCTTTGTTACCGTTTACGTTGTACGCCACCTTGTTTAAGGAAACATCATGATCAATAAGAACCATTTTTCCCGCATCAGCGAATTCGTTGTCGGCTTGATGTTCGGCGTTGGCCTAATGGCGTCAGGCATGACTGACCCTGGCAAAGTCATTGGCTTTCTTGATTTATTCGGGGCTTGGGACCCTTCCCTAGCGCTGGTCATGGGTGGCGCGGTTGTGGTGGGCTTTTTTGCTTTCGCACTCGCCAAGAAACGCACCACGACATTCTTGGGTGGGGCGCTACGTTTTCCGACGTCCACTCAAATGGATAAGCCCTTGGTGATTGGCAGCTTGTTATTTGGTGCAGGCTGGGGACTGGGCGGATTTTGTCCCGGCCCCGCATTGGTATCGATGGCAGACGGCCAATCCAAAGCGATGTTGTTCGTAGGGGCCATGCTAGTCGGCATGCTGGGCTTCGAGTTGATGGATCGACTGATCCACGCCCCTCGCAAAGCTAAGATGGTGGGCTAATGAGTACTGCCTCACGCTGGCTACCCGCATTACCTATTCTGGAATGGGGACGTCAATACAATCGAGAAACACTCACCAACGACTTGGTAGCGGCGCTGATCGTCACCATCATGTTGATCCCGCAAAGCTTGGCCTATGCATTGCTTGCGGGATTACCGGCCGAGGTGGGCTTGTATGCCAGCGTGGCGCCACTGTTCCTGTATGCAGTATTAGGTAGTAGTCGCGTATTAGCGGTCGGCCCTGTCGCTGTTGTCTCGCTCATGACGGCTGCGACAGTCGCCGAACACGCTGCCGCAGGTACGCATGCGTATTGGCAAGTCGCCATCACCTTGGCATTTTTATCGGGTGGCTTATTGCTACTGATGGGTTTACTCCGCTTGGGTTTCTTGGCTAATTTCTTGAGCCACCCCGTCATCTCTGGTTTCATTTCCGCTTCAGGTTTACTGATAGCACTCAGTCAAATGAAAACTATCATGGGTGTGAAAGCAGAGGGTCATAATTTTATTGAACTGCTCAACTCGCTGATTCATCAAGCGTCCAGCGTGCATCTGCTCACTTTGTTGGTCGGTGCAGCCGCTACCGTATTTTTGTTTTGGGTGCGTAAGGGTTTAAAGCCCTTGCTGTTGCAGGCCGGTTTAAGTCTCAAGCTTGCCGACATGCTGGCCAAAGCAGGCCCGGTCGCCGCGATTGCGCTCACCACACTTCTGGCCTGGCAGCTGGATTGGCAAGGACAGGGCATGAAGTTGGTCGGCACTGTGCCGCAAGGCCTGCCACCGATCACTATGCCCCTGTGGGACTTGAACCTCTGGAAAAAACTGCTGGTGCCTGCCCTGCTGATTAGCGTGGTTGGATTTTTGGAGTCGGTGTCGGTCGGACAAACTTTGGCGGCAAAGCGTCGTCAACGTATCGAGCCAGATCAGGAGCTGGTTGCTTTGGGCAGCAGCAATTTATCAGCGGCATTCACGGGTGGGTTTCCTGTCACGGGTGGGTTTGCTCGCTCAGTCGTTAACTTTGAGGCGGGCGCTGTTACGCCTGCAGCAGGTATCTACACCGCCATCGGCATCACCCTCGCCTCGCTGTTTTTAACGCCGGCGCTGTTTTATTTACCCCAAGCCACCTTGGCTGCCACCATCATCGTGGCCGTCCTTTCCTTGGTGGACTTCGGGATCTTGAAATCTACTTGGCGCTTCTCGAAGCTCGATTTCATTGCAGTGGCTGCGACATTATTGGGCACCCTGTTTATCGGCGTTGAAACGGGCTTGGTGATGGGCGTGGTGACATCGCTCGCGCTGTTTTTATTTCGTGCGAGTCGCCCGCATATCGCCACGGTTGGATTAGTGCCAGGCACCGAATATTTTCGGAATGTGCAGCGACATGATGTCCTGATCAGCCCAAAATTACTGTGCCTGCGCGTAGACGCCAGTATGTTTTTTGCGAACGCCCGCGCAATTGAAGACCGCATTAACGCGGAGGTGGCGACCCGCCCAGATCTGGAGCACGTACTGCTGCAATGCTCCGCAGTCAACGACATTGATGCCAGCGCTTTGGAAAGTTTGGAAAGGATTGCCGCTCGTCTGAAAGACGCTGGGATTGCATTGCATTTTTCGGAAATCAAGGGGCCCGTGATGGACAAACTCAAGAATAGTCACCTACTTGAGCATTTACACGGCCGCGTGTTTTTAACTAACTACCAAGCCATTCAAGAACTCACGCCAGAAGTTATTCGCTGAGCGCCCCTCGAATAAAATAACCCTCACCACGGTATCTCCTTCCCCTGGTAGTCGATGAAATGCGCACCGGATTTCGTGGTCAGCGCCATCATGGCGCGCATCATGCCCGCTACCGACGCTGAAGGTTCCAGCAAGGTCGGCACGCCCGCTTGAAACGGCTCGGAAAGCCGAGATCGCACGGTTCCCGGTTGCAGCGCTACGACGCGCAAACTGGGGTTCTTCCGCTGTAGCTCAATCGCTGCTGTTTGAAGCATCATGTTCAGCGCAGCCTTCGAGGCACGGTAGCCATACCATCCGCCTTTTTGATTGTCGCTGATACTGCCTACTCTGGCGGAGAGCTTTGCATAGATTGCATCACCACTATCGATTGAGGACGCCAAGTGTCGCAATAACAAGGCAGGGCCAATGGCATTGATAGAAAAAGAACGATGCAGGGCTTCGGCATCAACTCTACTGAGTGACTTTTCCGGGCCAACACCATCGATGGTCAATGCACCGGTAGCATCAATCACACAATGAAATGGGCCCTGCTCTCGCACTCGGTTGGCGATGCGCTCAATCGACCCCGGGTCTTCCAGATCAAAGCCGTCATCCAAAGAGCGCGAAACACCAACCACCTGCCCGCAGCCAGTTTCATCTTGCAGGTGGTTCACAAAAGCGTTACCTAATGCGCCGCCAGATCCCACAACAAGGGCCTTGAAATTGTGTGGGAACTGAATTGGCATGACTAAGGTGCCTTAGGATACTTCTCGATTACTACTGGCTTTGGCCAGCGGGATGCGCCTCATGATGCAGATGCATCTCTTCAGCAGCCGTTGGGTTCACATAGCCTAACAAGCCGGGGTCCATCATCCCCATCACCATGGCAATATGGGCGAACACCAAAAAAATCGCGACATAAGTTGCGTGACGAGCCAAGCGCCGCTCTTCACTCTCAGCTTTATAAATCAAACCAAGATCTTGTAGTGCGAGTAGTACCATCGGAACCCCACCGATTAAATACGTCGACACTGCAACCACGTCGATAATGGTTCGCCACTCACCGGCCTTGGTAATTGGGATCACTGCATTGACCATCAAATAAGCAATAATCCCGACGAAGGTGATCCCCACCAGAATTCCAGCGATCCGGTTTAGCTGACGAACCCAGGTATCGAATTTTCTGGTGTAGAGGATGTACAACTCGGTGATGGCCACTGTTTCGGCCAGTACCACCGGCAGCGCCATGAAAATCAACAAATTCCACGGCTGGTTGGAAGCTAGTAGCTCCATGTAGTGCGTCATATTCATGATTTATCTCCAGATAAGGGCAAAGCCCACCGTCGCAGAGAACAAGACACAGATCGCCAACAGCAGAACAAATATCGCCTTCGGATGCTTACTAATTGCTTAGGCTTGAAACAGCCATCGCCTCACTACGTGTAGCTTCAGTGTAAACGCTCCGGCGAACCATGGCAGAACTTGAACTTCTTTCCAGATCCACAAGGACAAGGGTCATTCGGGCCCAGCTTATCACTCACCATTAAGGGGCCGGGTACAACCGCATCAAATTGCGTGCCTGCCGCAACACCCTTACCTCGCCGTTCCAGCCAATATCGATGAATCTTTCGAATATCTTCGGGAAGATGATCAGCATATTCGCGATGTTGATCCAAGTCGTGGGGAACTTCAGTCAAAATTTCCCAACCATCCTCGGTACCGTACAGCCTGAGTACGGTGAACCAGTCCGTATCAAGTGATGTGAGTGGCGTCCAGCCCTCAATATCGAGCACGAGACCTTTCATGAATCCCATGCACCAGTCGTCTAGGATGGGGATCGGATCGCCATCATTCGGATTTTCCAGAAGCAGCGGCTCGAAATCCTCGGGCGACTCCATGAGTTCGGCAGAAATACTATTCATATGCCGAAACACCAGCTCATAAAATCGCTGTGCAGCACGGTCTGAATTGAAATTGGGGCGGGAGACGCCTTTCTCAACATCCCAGACCCACGGCATCCAAATGCTTGGCATGATCGTGTTGGGGCCAGATACCAAGGCAGTCAGAAAGCCATCCAGCATACTGACGCTCATTGGATCCAAATCGCCGGGCTGACCCAACAACATGCGATCTAACTCTTCGATCTCATCATTCGACAATGGCTGACGTAGGTTCATCGTGAGCAGGGCTAGGTGGTTAGCTCGACTATGATACGAGCAGCGGCGATAAAGAGAGAAATATCATTGTTTACGAATGACAACGCCTTCACCGCAGCTGTGCTTCGGCCTGCATAGCTAATTCACCGCGGCTATTTGCTGCCCATAGCACCACCTGCTTCCCCTCTGGCTCGAGGCGCCCATGCACTGAGAAGGGCTCGGTATCGAATAAGGGTGCAATCGCCCTGAATGAAAACTCGGCAATCGTTCGATCAGGTAGTTCGCGGCTAACCAGGTCGGTGAGCAAGCTTGCGATCAGTGGGCCATGCACAATCAAGCCCGGATAGCCCTCGACCTCAGTTGTATAGGTGCGGTCATAGTGAATGCGGTAGCCGTTGAAGGTGAGCGCAGAATAGCGAAATAACTGCACCGGGTCTGGCGAGATTTGCCGAGACCAGTGCGCATCGGTCGGCGCCAACTTTGCGTTGAACGATGAATCGCCTGCCTGCAATGTATCGCGGTACACAATATCGTGCTCTTCCTGAATCACCAGCCTAGCCTGTACAGAGATGTCATGGGCCACGGTGACAAATACCAATGGGCCAGATTTCCCCTGTTTGACGTCAACTGCCTTGATTCGAGAAACACGCTCTGCCTGAGCACCCAACGGCAATGGCGCCAAAAACTTTAAACGACCACCCGCCCACATCCTTCGCGGCAAAGTCACTGGCGGTAAAAATTCTCCTCGCTGCGCGTGGCCATCAGTACCTAACTGCGATGCTGGAATCGCAGACCAAAAATACAGCCAGTGCCATAACGGCGGTAAGGAATCACCAATGGCTAGTGATACCGGCGAATCCAAAGTCGCGGCCATGGCAACTGCTCTACCAATGTCGATCTGATCGGTGATGGTCTCAGATCGCCCCACCCATGCAGCCAACTTGCCAGCGTCAAGCGATTGATTAGGCATTAACTAGTACGCATCGGTTAAAACTGTTTAATAAAAAGCTTGGGAGCATCTGCTGCATTCGCGTCGGGTCATTAAGCCAATCCGGTTTAGCGACTGGACTCTATCGCTTCACCAATAACTGCTTGAAGTCACGCTCATAGCCCATCAGTTTTTTGTGAGCCCGAGAGCGCTGCTCGGCGGTTGTCAGTTGATGAAGCCCCGCCAGGTTGGTACAAGCCTCTGTCTGCAGGCGCTGCTGCATGCCCGAGAATCGAGCATCGCTTGGGTGCATAGCGCGATCAATCAAGGCCAGGATTTCTGCCTCGGCTGCCGATTGAGATAACTTTTGTGATTGTATTTTTTCGAGTGTCAGCAGGATTTGCTGTTGTCGATTCAGACGACGCTCCCAACTGATCTGAGGCTGCCAGGAAGAGTTTTGTACCGCGCGCAAGATAAAGTCACGCTGCTCGCGATTCAGACGTCCGTAGTAGGTTTCGGCACGTTCTTCCCAGTCATCGACTCGGCGACGGATACGTCGTTCGTTTGAGCCATCTAGCCATTTCTCGCGCCACTCGCGGTCTTCTTCGGCAAAGCGGCGCTTTAAGTGCTGGAGTTGAGCGGGTTGGAGCTGTCTCGCCAAGCCTGCGAACAGCGGAACAGCTTGCTTTAGCATGGCATCTAGCTGCTCGGCAGCCAGATCGACATTCTCGCAAGCCTGATCAGCGGTTACGTCACCCATACTCTGGCGCGCTACGACGTCGACAAGCTCGGCATAAGCTGGCAGCTGTGTCTGCCGGTGCCAGGCATGAAAGCCTTGGAGTTCCTGCTTAAGCCAGCGAGATTGACTGCTATCGAGGTCAAGTTGGCGGTCAAACCACCAGCGGGCGACCAGATCGGCTTGATCGTAGCCAAGCTTCACCATACTGCAGCCGCCGAGCAACACCAGCGCAATCACAAGCGCAAATTGGCGGAAACGACGAGGAGATAGATTCACCGAGATGAAAACCTAGGCATCAATTGGCATCACCGCAGCCGACCAAACGGCTGACCTAAAAACTACGGGAAGTTGACGTCAGGGGTATGACCGCAGGTCAAGCCCAAATTCACGAAGCAGTCTATCAGTAACTTCGGAGCGGCGCTTTGGTACGTCGGCCGGTGGGTGGCGTCTCAGCTGCTTGACCTCATCTGCAGAGTAAGCTTTTGGACGCTCGGGCAACTCCTTTCCACTGAACTCTTTCAGCATCCAGTTCAGCAGATCGGCAGTTTCTTGGTCGGAAAGTGGTGACTGTGAAGCGCCCGGAACTTGCGCGAGATACTCTCGACCGCCCTCCACCTTCAGAAAATGGCCGATCGAGCCGCGCAAATTCGGGATACCGGGTGCGCTATTGCCACTGCCATCCATTGCATGACAGCCCGCGCAATGCAAAACGTAATTCAAGCGTGGTGAACCAACGCTCTGAGCAGCATGTGCGACCGAGCAACTCAGCATCATGAAGAGCCACAGCAAGATCGATCTCATCTCGTGCCCTGAACTACGCTGCCTAAGCCAAAATAGTTCTACCACCAAACCATCGACATCATGGTGAACATTAAGAACACAACTTGGCTTGGCTAGCCTTTAGAGTCGCCAACACCAACAATCGCTGCAACCGTGCAATGGTAGGTATTGCTGGTATTCGACATACACCAGTTGATATCGTTATGAACACCCATTCGATACGCAGGACGTTCACGCTCGTTTCGGTTGCAGAAGCATTGACCACACATGGTGGCGCCGCAACAATCGTTATAGCTGATCAGATAATCTCGACCGTTAGCAGGATTACGGCATGTGCCCACCCAAGTGACCTTCGAAACCTCTGTGCCGGGCGGACAAGATGACACCGTGCCACCACAGCAGGTGCAAACAAATCCATCTAACGCACAATAGCGCCAGTAATCACACGCAGTATCGTCTTCGCCCTTCTTAGGCGCAGCGTGTGCGTGTGAGCCAACACGATCGAATGGCAACACCGGAAGCACTAAAGCCGTGCCAACCAGTAGATTACCCAGGCGCGTCAGCGCACTACGGCGCGACATGGATTGCGCAACACGGCGAGTTTTTGTCTCGAAAAAATCATCAAACCATTTCACGGGCACACTCCTATTGAATGAGCTGAGTTAGTCAGGCACGCTGATTAATAAATTCTTGAATAGAGGCGACACCCGTTTCCTTCGCCACAAATAAACTCTCAAGTTGCTCCCTTGAGTTCACCAGGCCTTTACCACGTATTGCCCCATGCTCGTCAATCAGCACCGCATAAGGCAATTTGGAAATTTGATAGGTCATCCCCAACTCGGTCGATAGCACATAGGGGAATGCACTCAGATCCACCTTCTCGTAGAACGCTTTGTGCTGCGGCAATTCGCCGTCACTCGCGAGAACAATATCTAGCCACGCTTTTTCGCTAGTGGCGATTGAACGAATAACCGGCAAAAGCTTTTTACAAACTGGGCAAGTAGGTGACAAGAAAAACAGCAACTGTCCACGACCTAACTGCCCACCAATGGACACCGCCCCACCCGCGATAGATGTTAAGGAGAATGAGGGTGCGGCATCACCGACCTTGGGACCCTGATCGATCATCAGTGCACCCATCGGTGCTACACGCTCATACAAAACACCAATCTGTCTGGCCAACGCCCAAACAACAAGCAGTAACGCAAGCACAACCAGCCAAAGAAAAACATTTGAAATTAGCAAAGCGTCGTTCATCGCTTTCTCTCAGTGTCGGTTGATCAACGGACTCGTTGAATTATTGAGTAACTGATTCGTACATAAATACAAACCCACCAGTGCAAGTACCCCGGCTGCTAAAGTGAAGTAATCACCCCAATATAATAATCGGCTCGCGCCTTGCTGAGCGGCTGGTATGGTCAGCAGTACCAATACAAGATTCCTTGCCACCAGCGCCCAAGAGATCGTCTGATTCGACGACCCGCCGCAGCCACAATCAATATCACGAATACCACGCGCCAGATTAATGGCCACTGCGGCCGTCACCACAAGCAAAATCGCCGCAGCCAGTGAGGCACCTAGCGCGCAGCTGTCTGGGAATAGTAGAGCAACACCCGCCACGATCTCGATTGTTGGCACCAACCAAGAAACTGGCCGAACCAAACCAGATGGCAGTAAACGATAGTTTTCGATCGCAGCAGCAAAGATTTCAATGTCCCGCAGCTTTTGCCAGCCACCGACGAGCAAGATAACCGCGAGCATCGATGCGAAGGCTCGCGTGATGACTGGATCAAGGATGAAGTCGGTCAGCATAATGATTACTGTGTTTCCAACTGCGATGGCGTATCACCAAAGCCCGCTTTTTCAGCGACCTTCTTCAGCTTGCGCAAGCCATCAAACGCGATGATCGATGAATGCTCGGTGTTGTATGCGAATAGCCTTGGCGCTGCGCCCTTGCTCACCGCCAAACCAAAGGCCGCGGGCGTCTTGCTGCGTGCAACGCGTTTTTTCGTCTTGACGTCAAAAACCCAGATTTCCTGCATCGGATCTTTGTGGCTTCCCTCGTAGCCTTTGCTGTGAACTCCCGCATACAAAGTCCCGCTGTCTACGTGTAGCGCAATCGGTTGAAATCCTGATGGACGCCAACCCCGTCGCTTCTCGCTCGCCGATGCCATCGACCAGCGGTCGGTCGGCTTGGCGACCTCACCACCGACGTTCACCGTGACGATATCGCCCTTGAATGACGGGAAATAATAGAGATCGCCATCTTGGGCTGGCGCGACAAACAAAGCGTCATCCGTTGGATCGAAAAACTCCGGGCTTTTTTGCTTGTCAGTCGCCATACCGTCATCACTCAGCGAAATCGTCAGCATCGTGCCGTCACCACACAATGTGGCAACCCGGAGCGCGTTCTGAGCGGGATACAAGCCAAAGCAACCTGGCGTTTGAATCTCATTGACCATTTTTCCGAGTTGACGGTCAACGATACCTATCGATGTTGCAGGGCTCGCATTCTGCACATAGATGAAACGTCCATCTGCCGAGGTTCGCAAAGTCGCTAGGTAGGGCAATGACTGCGAGTGACGCGCTGGGTATGGAATCTCTGCCTTGAGAGCCAGTGTGCTGGCGTCATACACCAGAATTTCTTCGAAGCGTTGGCCGCGGTTCAGCTTGGCGTAGTAGGTCGTGGCGACATAGATCTCGCTACGATCAGGTGACACCGTAGTTTGTGCAAATGACCCGGTGGATACCATGCCCTCCACCTTCATGCTTCGCCCATCAATGATGACCAGCTTGCCATCAGGTAGATGTGGCAGCGCGACATCGGTGTAATACAACCGGTAAGGGTGAGCCGTGGGCAGGCGCTCTAGCGTCGTCACCGTCTCTATGCCAAGTTCGGCATGGGCGGGTATCGCTACGCTGCCCAGCATCATCAAAAATTGAAAAAGCCAAGTTGTTCGCTTCACGACCTTTCGCCTCCTCTTGATGAAAACCCTTCGCCGCCGCCATGGTGGCCAAGTTTCTTTTTTGCACAGTCTTGCAGAATGAGACTCCCGGGTGTTATCCGAAATCGGAAACGAATTCGCCCCGGAACGGCCCAAAACTGCCCGAAACTGACAGACTTCATGTGAAGCAGGCCTAAAAATTAAATATTCGATAATTTTTTATTGGGGGGCTTACCGCCCCGGGGATTCACTGGTAATGTGGATCAAAAGCGTCAGATAGAAAATAACAAAAAAACATGTCGACCCCTTTTAGCCCCACTACATTCGACCAGCGCTCGGTAGATGGCCAGGTGCCTCTGCTTGACTCGGGCTATCGGCACCACCAAGTTTCCACGCGAGATTCTGAGCACCATGCATCTTGCCTGTCAGACTGGGAGCAAACCTATAGCCAACTCGAGGCCGGGACATTTAGCGGCGAGTTGATTGATGTTGGCTTCTCGGGTATCCAAGTTTTTCGGGAATCCACCAATCGCTCGGTATTCCAGCAAGGTAGTCCGGTAGACGATTGCTTCGTGATCGGTATGCCCGTCGACATGGATGGGTCAGGACTCTTTAATGGGAAGCAATTCGGCCCGCAGGATTTAATTGCTTTCAACGGCAGTCAAGGCTTCAACCTGGTTACACCCAAGCGGTTTGATGTACTGGCCGTCACCATTCCGAGGCTCGAATTACTACAGCTACTCGCGCTGGAGAATATCGATACCGCTAGCATGTCGAATTCGATTTTGGTCAAACCATTACCCGGTACGATGGATGCGCTGAAGTATTGTCTGTTATCAATCGTGAGTTCTGAGATGCTGAGCTCAGCGAGTCTGGGTCATCTGCAAGTGCAACGCATACTCAAGTCCGCTGTTTTAACGACGACCATGTCTGCAATCAGATCATCCAAACCGGTGGATGAGCCGAGCCGCTGCTTTCGATCACGCAGCTATCTCGTACGTTCAATAATCGATTGGGCTATGTCACGACAGGATGATCCACCGAGTATTTCAGAAATATGTTTGAAGTTTAATGTTGGCCGTCGCGTATTGAACTATTCCTTTACCGAGGTGGTCGGCAGTAGCCCATTGACGTACTTGCGCTCAATGCGACTCAACGGTGCAAGGCGGGATTTGAGAAAACAAGGCCACACGATGTCTGTACAGGATATTGCTGGGCATTGGGGCTTCTGTCACTTACCACGCTTTTCGGCAGAATACCGTAAACTCTTCGGCGAGCTACCTTCTGAGACACGCCAGAATACTTGCCAACAGTGGACTTGAGTCAATCCTATGAGCTCGCTCGATGACCTAGTCGATAAAGTCGCGACGCTTAATGAGGCCGAGCGGGTCGAGTACAACCGTCGCCTGCAACTGGCAAAGGCAACCAAGGAACTCGCCTCAAGGCTTGCTCATGACATACAAGGTCTTGATCGCTTGATCTCTCAGCTGACGCTTTTCTCGACAACCGTTCGGGCTATATTTCTCTCTCTTTTTTGCTCGATCTTTGTGATCGTAGCAAATACCGATGGACGTTTGCTCTGGCTAGGATCTTTGTTGGTTTTGGCGGTAGTTGTTGTACTGATAGATAGCCAAAAAAATGGGAACATCGCTCAGCGGTCGGGCCTACAGCAGCAAAGTGCCGTTGCCGAACGCGACTGGGCAGCAATTGGGCTCGAGATCAGCTTTTTGCATGCCATTCTAGAGATGGAAGCCAATATGCACTCGAAAGATGCTAATTTTCAAAACCTCCAGAATATCAACAGCTCGCAAGCAGAAAGAAAACGTACACTATCCCACTACGACTACCAGATACGGAATGAAATTTTGCTCAATATCCAGAATGAGAAGAACTGGTGGTCAAAGATCGATGTGCTTACCAATCGCTGGTTCAACTTGAAATAGGTCGGTGTTTTTACCGATATGCTCTTCCTTGAAATCTGCTGAATCCCCTGAAATCTTAAAAGTGCTATTTGATGGCGGGTGCCCCCTGTGCCGCCGAGAGATCGCCCATGTAAAAGGCCTCGCTGAAAAGCATCAGGAAAGCGCCTTATGTTTTGTTGACGTGAGCGACGCTGCCTCAGCTGGCCCCAATTATGTGAATGATCGCGCCCAACTGCTCGCGCGATTTCATGTTGAACGCGCCGATGGCTCTCGCTTGGATGGCGCAGCAGCCTTTATCGCTATGTGGCGACGCCTGCCAGGCTGGCGGTGGCTGGCACGTATCGCCCAGCTACCAGGCATGCCTTTCCTGTTCGAGGTGGCCTACCGAGGGTTTTTACGGGTTCGCCCTGCAATGCAGCGGGTTGCCGTCC
>JAPLQC010000065.1 GCA_026399895.1 Burkholderiales bacterium | reverse complement strand
GATGGTCGATTGCATGACAGACAACCGCGTGCGTACCGTCGCCGAGGTTCGGCATGCCTTCAGCAAGTTCGGCGGCAACATGGGCAGCGAAGGCTCGGTCGCTTTCCTGTTCAAGCATTGCGGTCAAATCTTGTTCGCGCCAGGCACGAACGAAGACGCGCTGATGGAAGCTGCACTGGAAGCCGGTGCTGAGGATGTAATTTCCGATGATGAGGGCGGGTTTGAAGTCATCACCGATCCGTATGAGTTTTCTCGGATACGCGAGGCGCTGGAAAAAGCCGGTTTTGCGCCAGCGTTGGCCGAGGTCACGATGAAACCCTCGACCAGCACAGAGCTTGGCGGCGACGACGCGGCAAAAATGCAAAAACTGCTTGATGCGCTGGAAAACCTAGACGATGTTCAAGAGGTCTATACCAACGCCGTCATCAATGAATGACCTTCTCCGCTGTTTGTCAGCGCCGCACACCCGACATCCATTTAATTGCACATGAAGATTCTCGTTGTAGGTTCAGGTGGCCGTGAACACGCGCTAGCGTGGAAGCTGGCTCAATCAAAACGTATTCAGATCGTTATGGTGGCGCCCGGCAATGGTGGTACCGCGTCCGATCAGCGTCTGAAAAATGTACCCATCACCGACCCCAAGCAACTCGCCGACTTTGCCGAGCAAGAGCACATTGCATTAACTATCGTTGGGCCGGAAGCACCACTGGCGGCAGGTATCGTCGATCTGTTCCGGGAACGTGGCTTAAAAATCTTTGGTCCTACGCAGCGCGCAGCGCAGCTTGAGGCGTCGAAAGATTTCGCAAAATCGTTCATGCTGCGTCACGGTATACCGACAGCTAATTCTCAAACCTTCGCCGACGTCGCCGCCGCGCATCAGTATGTTGATCAGCAAGGTGCTCCGATCGTCATCAAGGCGGACGGCCTTGCCGCAGGCAAAGGGGTGGTGGTCGCAATGACGCTCGATGAAGCGCATCAAGCCGTCGATATGATGCTGGCGGATAATCGTCTTGGCGATGCCGGTGCACGCGTCGTGATCGAGGAATTTCTCGAGGGCGAAGAAGCGAGTTTCATCGTCATGGTCGATGGTAGCAATGTGCTGCCACTCGCCACCAGTCAGGATCACAAACGCCTGTTGGACAATGATCAGGGGCCGAACACTGGCGGCATGGGCGCGTACTCACCGGCACCCATCGTTACACCGCAACTCCATGCGCGGGTCATGCGCGAGATTATTCTACCGACCGTACAGGGCATGGCCAAAGAAGGTGAGCCTTACACCGGCTTTTTGTACGCGGGCTTGATGATCGACGCACAAGGCAATCCGAAAACGCTTGAGTTCAATTGCCGCATGGGCGACCCTGAAACGCAGCCGATCATGGCGCGGTTGAAAACTGATCTGGTCACTGTGATTGAGCACGCAGTGAATGGAACGCTGAAAGATATCGAACTTGATTGGGACCGCAGAACCGCACTCGGTGTTGTACTGGCCGCTGCAGGTTATCCCGATGCCCCCAGAAAAGGCGATGTCATCAGCGGTATTCCGGAAGAATCTGAAGACAGCGTTACCTTCCATGCGGGTACGATCATCGATAGCGGTGCGTTGAAGACAGCAGGTGGGCGAGTGCTGTGCGTGGTTGGGCTGGGTGATAGCGTACGGGTGGCACAAAAGCACGCCTATGAAACGGTAGAGAAAGTAAGATTTGACGGTATGCAGTTCCGTCATGACATTGGCTGGCGTGCGCTCAAGCGTCCGGGCTGAACAGAAAAAGGAAGATCAGGCAATGAGCGGAGTCGATAACAACAGCGTCAAGGATTGGCTACTGTCACTGCAGCAGCGCATCGTCAGTGCAGCCGAAGCCACCGATGGCAAGCAATTCATCCGTGATGCTTGGGAGCGCCCGGAGGGCGGCGGCGGCATCTCACGACTGATAGAAGAAGGCAACGTATTAGAGCGCGGCGGCGTTGGCTTCTCCCATGTCAAAGGTAACAAACTGCCCCCCTCTGCGATGGCAAATCGCCCGGAGCTGGCGGGTCGCCCGTGGGAGGCGATGGGTGTGTCGCTAGTTTTCCATCCACGTAATCCGTATGCACCGACAGTGCACATGAACGTGCGATTTTTTTCTACCACCGGCGAGCATGACGAACCCGTGTGGTGGTTCGGCGGCGGGATGGATCTGACACCGTATTACGGCTTTGTTGAAGATGCCAAGCACTTTCATCAAACCTGTCACGATGCATTAGCACCGTTTGGCGCCGGCTTGCACCCACGACTTAAAAAATGGTGCGATGAGTATTTTTTCTTGAAGCACCGGAATGAAGCACGCGGCGTTGGCGGCATATTTTTCGATGATTTTCATGACAGTGGCTTCGAACAAACTTTTGCGATGACGCGCAGTGTTGGTGATCATTTTATCGATGCCTACATGCCGCTCCTGCAGCGTCGCAAAGATACGCCGTATGGCGAGCGCGAACGCGATTTTCAAGCCTACCGACGTGGCCGCTATGTCGAGTTCAACTTGGTATTCGATCGTGGCACCTTGTTCGGGCTGCAGTCCGGCGGTCGTACCGAATCCATACTGATGTCGATGCCACCCATCGTCAAATGGCGATACGACTGGAAACCGGAAGCTGATAGTCCTGAAAGCAAGCTCTACACAGATTTTCTGCCGCATCGGGATTGGCTGGCTGCGTGACGGAACGCTGTGTTTTGCTACTTGGGGGAAGCTTCGATCCGGTACATCAGGGTCATATCGCACTGGCGCGCTACTTCTGCGCCTTGCTCCATCCAGACGAACTTCGACTGATCCCGGCCGGGCGGCCTTGGCAAAAGCCCGAGCTCGCAACACCACCCGAACATCGCATTGCCATGCTGCAGGCTGCGTTCAGTGATTGGGTAGTCCCCATCGTCATCGATACTCAAGAAATCGAGCGCGAAGGCGCGACCTATGCAATCGACACCCTGCGCGCACTGCGCAATGAACTCGGTGATAAGGTTGCGCTGGTGATGCTGCTGGGTGCCGACCAATTCTTGAATCTGCATACCTGGCGTGATTGGCAGAAGCTGTTTGATCTGGCGAATCTAGGTATCGCCAGCCGCCCCGGCTTCGATATTCCTACTGAAGGACTCGACCCTGCTGTGGCTGAAGCATTGATGCGACGGCGTGCCAGTCCGGCGCAACTGCGCGCGACCCCTCATGGGCTGATCACACTCGCCAATGATCTGGCCATGGCGGTTTCATCTACCGCAGTGCGCCAAGCACTTGCAGAAAACAACCCGCAGGCACTGGAAGGATTGGTACCACCGCCAGTGCTAGACTATATCCAACACCATCACCTCTATCAGACCCACCATTAATGGACATAAAAAAACTACAAGCGCTCGTCGTTGACGCGCTCGAGGATGTGAAAGCCCAAGACATCCACATCTATGACACTACCCACCTGACCAGCATGTTTGATCGGATCGCGGTTGCCTCTGGCACCTCGAACCGGCAAACCAAGGCATTGGCGGCATCGGTACGCGACAAGGTGAAAGCCGCCGGTGGCCATATCGTGAGTATGGAAGGCGAGACCACGGGTGAATGGGTACTGGTCGATCTGGGTGACATGGTGGTGCACATCATGCAACCCGCGATTCGGGCCTACTACCGCCTGGAAGAGTTATGGGGTGATAAAGAGATACGCCTGGCTGATGCTAGGCGCGGTACCGACGCTCGCAAACCCAATACTAAGAAATCGACTGAACCCAAATCAGCGGCGGTTGATTCAACGACAGCTGCGAAGAAAACAGCGAAGAAAACGCCCAAGACAGGCACAAGTAGGACTGGCAAAGTGCCCGCATCGCCAGCAGCCCGCACCAGCAAAACTGCTAGCAAGGCACCTGCAAAGCCTGTGAAAAAGACTACGGCTTCTAAAACTGCTGCTAAATCTGCAGCGAAACCTGCGGCCAAATCTGCGGCTAAATCTGCCGCCAGACCACCTGCAAAATCGCCCTCTAAATCGTCCTCTAAATCGCCTGCCAAAACTGCTG
>JAPLQC010000085.1:12141-21272 GCA_026399895.1 Burkholderiales bacterium | reverse complement strand
TGCAAAGTGAAGTCCAAGTCTTCCAGCCACCATGCCAAGGGCCACACCAAAACAATCGACGCCGTAAACTGAATCAACGCACCCGATCGTAAATCAAACCGAGGACAAAAACGTTTTTGGTACAAGGTACCTGCTGTAATCGATACCAAGGCCATCAGGCACAACAAAATGCCGGTCGAAGATGCCGCATCTAGCTTGAGATTATCTTTAACCACCATGGCCACGCCCGCCAAACCAAGCACCAGGCCCATCCACTGCCGCATACTTAAGCGTTCGCCGACCCAACGCGCAGAAAGTGCGGTCAGCATGGGCTGCAAACCGACGATTAGTGCCGCCAAGCCGGCGGGTGTACCTAACTTAATTGCAGACCAGACACCCGACAAATAACCCGCCTGTACCAATAGACCGGCCACTGCAATATGCAAAACCAAACCGCTAGGCCACGGTGCGCGGACTAGTAATAGTGTTGGTAGCAGAATGAGTAAAACACCGCCGAAACGCAGCAATAAAAACGTGAGCGTTGGCGCGTAGGGCAAACCGAATTTGGCGACGATAAAGCCCGTGCTCCAAACCAGTACAAATAGTAGCGGTGCGAGCGTGTCTGCGGACAACCAGCGACTACTAATTTATTTATCCTTTAACGACTCGGTACGCCAGTTAGCAATGTGGGTCGGCTGCAAGTTCGGTATGTACAATTGGGTACCACCGCCGGGCAGATTTGCACCTGATCCACGATCCTCGCCGGGATCGTTGAGATTGCGTTTGCTTTCCTTGCCGGGATCGATGCGCGCCATCTTGCTATAGCCACCAAACCAACCATACACATCTTTGCCGAGCGTAATCACTAAAAGATGCTCGAGGCTATTCCAATTCTCTTTGACGGCAGAGGTGACTCGACCCCATTCGCGAACACTAATTCCGAAGTGCTTTGCCATCTCTAGCTTCTGTAGCCAACCAGCGTCGTGAAAGAGTGCCTGATAAGGCTGCCACCACTCACTGATTTTTCCTTGGTATCCGGTGAGGGATCCATCATTATTAAACTTATAAAGTACGGTACCCCGCTGCAGCAGGGTTTTTTCTGCGTGACCACTAAGGAATGCATCTTTTACTGTGCCCGACCCCGTACTGATCGCACCAACTTGCGCCCACCCCAGTTCCTGATTCAAGGCCATCTGAAATCTCCTCGTAATTGCTTTTTCGGGCGCAATGCAAACTCTAGAGAGCCACGCATGCTTTTAGCCGCCAGGCAATTATTTTAGGTTTTTTCGCACTCTACCCTAACCTGCTTACGCGCTGCCAGTCACCCAATTCTTTGATCTAGACCCAAGATTTTCCCAGTCGCCGTTGGGACAATACTCAGCAACACAACCGACTGGAGCTGATGCCATGCCAACACTCTCAAGACGCCATTTGATCCTCACCCTGACCCTAGGCGCTGCAGCAAGCATGACCAACGCCGAGATGAAGCCCGCCGATGTCACCGCCGCCAGAGCCTTGTTTGCCAATAATGGCTGCGCCAACTGCCATGCGATTAATGGCAAAGCCGATGGACCTACGATGCGCGACATTGCAAAGCGCTATCAGGGAAAAAAAATCAGCGCTGAGTTAGCGAACCGCATTCGTGATGGTAGTACTGGACGCTGGGGGCCTAGCCAGTCGCACCCTCCGCAAGGGATTCTGGAGCCATCCGAGGCCAAATTACTGGCCGATTGGGTGCTAAGTGGCGCTCGGTGATAAACCTCGCCGGCAATAAAACTAACTTTAAAAGCAGGTCGCGCGATTAGTTTTCAAAAAACTACTAAGCCTTCCAGATTCGGCTAGTAATAGAAAGCGTTCTATACTCACTGGGTTAGTCACATTAACCCTACCCGGTGACAAGAATAATGTCGACCTGCCGAGCCATTATCCGCTACAGCTTCACGAATACCGCAGAGGAAGGCAGTCGTACGACCGCACTCATTACTGCAACGATATCTGCCATCTCAAAAGAGAGCGCGTTAGATTATCTGACTAAGCGGTATCCCGAGCGCCATAACATGCAAATCACCGAAGTCAGCTTGATTGAGGGCGGCTGAAGCGTTTTGGTACTGGGCTCCGCGCCGGTTAGTTGGATGAGTCACGGTATGACACCGTGGGAGCGACCGGCTAAGAAGATCCAAATGCCAATGCAGCGCCTTGTTTTCAGGCCTTCCTAGGATGAATCTCAAACTTCCATTGCACTAAGCCATTGTGCAGCATCTCGAACCTTAAGCGCGCCGATATCCGCATCTACCTTGCACTCGCGAACTAATTGAACTGCTTGAGCATGAGGCCATTGCTCAGCAAATCGGCCCAATGCCCGATGAGGCTTCGTATCAGACAGCTTACACTCTACCAAATGTGTGAGCGTATTATCTTCACTCAAACAGAAATCAACTTCAGCCCCATCCTTGGTGCGTATGTAATTTAATTCGACAGATGCGCCACGCGTATCTTGCTGCCACTGCACATTTTTGAGTAAGTGGCAGGCAACTAGGTTTTCAAACTTCAAACCTTCGTCACCCAATACCAGCGCAGTATCGTAAAAATATACTTTAGGTGCCTGTAGCGTTGCACGCGCAATGTTCCGATGCCATGGACGCACGACAAAAACAACAAATAATGCCTCCAGAATGTCCAGATATTTATTCAGCGTTACCGGCGATACATTTAAATCACGCGCCAATGAGGCTATCGATATCGGCGAACCTACCCTTGAACGCAGCATTTCAGCAAACAAACGCATCGCATTCACTTCCTTGAGTCTAGAAAACTCCAGCACATCCTCACGTACTAGCCCATTGAAGTATTCATTGCGCCAGCGCTGTGCTTCGGTATCGCTATCAGCCAAGGCTGGCTCTGGAAAACCACCTCTTGTCATCAAATGGTTGAGTGCCATCTGCGGCGACACGTGATGGGCACCACACCACTCGCGAACTGACAATGGATGTAGCCGAAGACTGAAGTAACGCCCCGCAAGCGACTCACCCGCTTGTCGAAATGTGTCCATGCGCGCACTACCAGTGATCAAGACTGACTGCCCCAGCGCTCTGCCGTCATACACACCTTTTAGCCAGCTTTTCCAGCTAGGCATTTTGTGAATTTCGTCAAAAACCAAAAGGGGAGCGCTTTGGCGCCAGCTTTGTTCTTGAATTACCCCGCGGTGCGAAGCCACATCAAAGTTGAGGTACTGCCCACCAGGGAACTCCGTCAGAAGTTGCTGGCTTAATGTGGTTTTGCCCACCTGCCGGGGGCCTGTCAGGACCACCATTTTTTTCTGGAGGTCTTGCCGGATGCGATCATCTAAATAGCGCTTCATGCGACTATTTTATACCTAAATAACAAAAAGTCGCGACTTTTTGCTACTTTTATGTTGTTTTGACGGAATTAGATACGTCCAGCAGTGCCGCATCAGCAGTAACCTCTTTGGCATCCGGTGACACGGTTTAGCGCAATGGACTGCAGTTACTTCTTGGGACAGAGGTATTCGTAGACGGATGCCGACGGTGAGCGCGGTGCGGGGCGACCCCACTCTGATGTGAGGGTGGAAAAGTTCAGCGCATCCCCCTTGCCCATGGCGAGTGAGTAATAGATCGAACTCACCATACGCAGATTTCCTGCCACGCAGTCAGCTTCGTTCAAAACTTTTGCAGACATGTAGTCCGGATCATGATCGCCTCGATGCTGAGGCCGATGATAGTCCGCCAATATCCAAACGCTCGGAACTGCCGAGCTTCGCTTTGTATCGGGGTCTGCGTAATAGTTGGCTTCCGTAGTTGCGGCGATGGGTACATCCCATTCTGCTTGCGCCAAACAGCTGACGCCGAATAGGGCCAAACACACTATCTGCTTAATCATGTCTGCCTAACGGATTTGCTGGGCTGATAACCCAAGGTTCTTTAATTGAAATACTACTTTTAATCTTGAATTAGATAGTAGCAGCACTACCTTTCGCCGCTGGGAAGATGGTCGAGCTGAAATGAGCATCGCAGACGTGCGGTAGTTATTCGTTAATCTGGCAGGAGCGGCTCACTACCGAATCCGTCGCGAGAAGTCCGCAGGGACTTCGCTACTCTCCAAAACGACAATGCCCCTTACGGGGCATTTGAAACATTGGCGGGAGAGCGGGATTCCCATCATGGCTGAAAATCTCCTGTTTACAACAATTATCAGATTCGATCTTTGCTTTTTACCCGCATTTTTACCCTCACAACGAAACGCTGCAAAGCGGCACGACACCACTAACGCACCGGTCAGGCCAGAGGAATAGGACTTGAAAGTTCAGTTCCCAACACTTCGCCGAACTAGGCCCCCACCCCCATCAAACTCCCGCCAGCCAGAACCCGCCTTAGAGGCACAACCGCAAGTTCAGAAATGGCTCCCTATGCAAAGGTGCATACAAATCCGCTCAGATAACTAGATTCTGTAAATGCATGGATCTAGCCTCGAATACTAGGATAAGCACTAGACAAATACCAAGTGTTTTCACCCGGCTTTTGCGGAAGGCCATCGTGAAATAAGCAATTTCAGAGACATAATCTCCTGAAGTATTCAAAGTCAGATCTTTTGACAAGCGGAGTGCCATAAGCATCGAGACTGAAGCAGATACGTAACAACTTCAATTGCTGGATCTGGTACCAGCTACCTGCAAACTTGGTTAGTACTCGAAGTTCCTCAGAGGAAATGTATTGGTAGCTATTGCCCATATACCTCCTAAAAATTGATGAACTAATTGAAGACAATTCGCTGGGAAAGATTAACTGATGGCTCACGGTCAAGTTGAGAGACTACGATCTGGACATGCCGGGCTTGATACAAAGTGCAACTTTTTGAGTTGCCCCAGAGCAAACAAATCCATTCCAGAAAACCTCCCATATTGGCGCATCAATTAGCTTGTTACTCCGAAGAAATAATTGAGAAGACCTAACACATATTAATAAACTGTTCCCTCAAATCTTTGTTACGCAACAAAAAAATAGGATAATCTATTTGCGCTTTAATTGTTTCACAATATTATGTATTTCGCCGCGACAGTCAAGTTCTTAGTTAAAACATTTCCCTGACGCAACTATGGAAACATTGATTCGATTTAGTACTGATGAGTTGGGCCTAGAGGCTTTAAAGGCTAAATCTAGATCCATAGATAATCTGCCGCGCATATCGTCGAGTACAGAGCAACTTTTTGCTCTCTGCGGTATTGAATCAAGGCAAAACCTTAATTCCTCCATCCATAAGTTCTTGCACGTAAGGATCAAGGCAGGTCGCCACATCTATCTATCCAATGACAAGTGCGAGATGATTTATCTGGTTTATTCCGGATTTTTGAAAAGTACTTGGGCTGACACAAACGGAAATGAGAAGGTCCTTAATTTCCCGATGAAAGGTGAAATGGTCGGAGTAGATGGTATCGCGCATGGAAAATTTGCGAATTCATTGAAAGCATTAACCGACAGCGAGTTGATTGCAATCCCGCTTGAATTCTGCAAAGGACAAAATATTGAGAGCGAGATCTTCAGAAATCATATGATTTCCGTAATGAGTCAGCAACTGGTGAATGAGCAAAAGTCTTCATTCATTATTTCCTCACTACCAGTAGATGCCAAAGTAGCGAAGTTTTTATTGAGTCTATCGTTCAAGTTCAAATCACTAGGCTATTCGGAAAAAAGTTTCCTACTCAGAATGTCAAGGGAAGAAATAGGGAGCTACCTTGGAACTTCGACGCGCTTAAAAAGTTAAAGCGACTTCCGATGGGTGTCACTTATAAAGCGACAGCTCGTAGCAAGAAAGCAAGAAATCCCAAGGCTAACCGTTCTGTTGAGCCTGAATAGCCTCCTACTTAGTCGATTGCAAAAATGGTCGACGGCGAACGGTCTGATAATCCACCACGTTTATTTAAGTCGTCAAGTAGCGAGTCTCCAGATAGAAAATCATAGACCAACGGATCAACAGCCTGCCGAAATCGCCGTGGGGGTGGATGGGGTGGACGTTTGCAGAGTGACTTCGCAATAGGATGAGCAGATTGCGGATGCGTATCTTCGTCGCGCAGCAGTATCTCAGGAAGGAATTTTTACCGGTTATTTGAACCTTCGATTTGCATGGGTCATGCCTCAACCGGACCAGAATCTACCAGCAAAAAAATAGCCCCGAATTCGATAGAACCGGGGCTATACGACTGAACTACTCTGATTAATCCAGCCGATAGGGGTCGACATCCCATTGTCCAGAACGGAGTTACTGGCCACTGATGTGAAAGCTGCGCACCATAATCAGCTAACAATCAAATCAGGGATGTCGTAAGCAGATAGTGCGCTTTCTGAGAAAACTGTTATTGATCCCCCATAAATTCTGGCCACATCCGTAAACTTGGCGCGCCGATGCCACTCACCTAACAACCCACGACCGCAAACCCGTAAACCGCGATGCTCTTCTGACAACTACCGCGGATCTCCAATCCGGCCGTAATCGGGGGGTGAGCTAAAACTGTGAACTAAATCTCGCGCATCGTTACTGACTGATCTCCAACAACCAAGCCCAGCCGATGGGCATCTGGAGATCGTCATGAGCCCAACTACCCGACGTGCCGCACAGTATGTGCGGATGTCCACAGAGCTTCAGCAATACTCAACCGCCAACCAAATGGCCCGGATCGCTGAATACGCCGAAGCGAACGCACTCACCATCGTCAAAACCTATCTGGATGAAGGCAAGACTGGACTCAAAATTCAAGGTCGCAAAGGTCTCCAGCAGTTGCTAGCTGACGTCATTGCCAACCAAGCGCCTTACGACGTGATCTTGGTCTACGACATCTCACGCTGGGGTCGCTTTCAAGACAACGATGAAAGCGCGCATTACGAGTTCTTATGCCGCCGTGCAGGCAAGCAGGTGGTCTACTGCGCGGAGATGTTTAGCAATGACGGCTCGCCCATGGCCAATATCGTCAAAGGTCTAAAGCGCGCCATGGCCAGTGAATACAGCCGAGAGTTATCCGACAAAGTGTTCCGCGGCCAATCCCACTTAGCAAAGCTGGGCTGGCATGTGGGAGCCCGAGGTCCTTATGGTATGCGCCGCATGATGGTCAGTCCCACCGGCAAACAACGCGGCACGATGGACTCAGGGGAGCGTAAATCCCTGCAATCTGACAAAGTCATTCTGGTACCCGGCCCACGCAAAGAGATTGCGATCGTGCGCCAGATCTTCGATTGGTTTCTGAACGAAAAAATTTACTACCAAACTATTGCGGATCGGCTTAACGCCATGGGTATCTCCCCACCCGCCTATTCCGAGGGCTGGTCAAAAGAGATTGTGAAGAACATCCTCCGAAACCCAAAGTACTTGGGCACCATGATCTACAACCGTACCACCGAGCGACTCTCGACCCCAAAGCGGAAAAATCCACCATCGGCTTGGATCATCAAAGAACAAGCGTTTGCCCCGATCATCGACCGTCGTACCTACGAGCGGGCCCAACGCCGCATCCATAGCAACATTCGTGTTCACAAAGACGAGTACTTAGAAGAGTCGCTTAGGCGTGCACTAGCGCTGCATGGCCGACTATCTATCTCTGCATTAAAAGCCACCAAAGGTGCACCCAGCGCCGTAGCCTATCGACGTCGTTACGGCACCATGAGAGCGGCTTATGCCACCATTGGCTACACCAGTGATTTAGATCCGGTACCCACTAACCGAAAGAAAAATACGACACTCGCACGCGTCATTGCGGTGGTCGCACGTCTTAAAACGCTACTTCAACAGCAGGGATTGTCAGTGGCGGTTGTCGATCATACAACCCTCGTCATCAATCGTCGCTTGGTACTGCTGGTGAGAACCTTTTTGCATAATGAATCGCTCAAAGGCTATCAGCTGTTTTTCTCGGAACGCGCGCACTGGACATTGGCACTACTGCCCTCTGATCGATTCACTGAATCCGATATGGAGTTCTATCTACTTGCAAAAGGCATCGTTCCCGGAAAGACCATCTACCTTTATCGTAAAAGACCCGTGACTTGGCTACAACCCTTGTGCATTGGGAAACGCTGCCGGAGATGATCCGTGCTTTGCTGGCCGCCATTCCTTTAGATGGGTCGGTGGTAGGCGAACAGTACCAACTGTCCGAGCCTGAATCCACCACGATGCCCAGCAAGCCCGATAAAAAAGTGGGGCGCTGACAAAGCCTCTACTACTTCCCACTAAAGTGGGTTGAGTAGGCGGAAACTAAATCCGGCTTAGCCGCTGATAGAAAATTCGCGCTGTATAAGATATGGTTACGGGTGCGGACCACAAGCCGAGACTTAATCAACAGGCAACATACGGCCCGTCACCTGATCATCTAACGACCAACTTCGCTCAACCGTAAAATCTCCGAACCTTAGCAGTCATCATGAATAACGATCCCTTTTTATCCTCTGACGAACTTCGTGCGCTGACCAAGGCAGGATCGAGCGTCTATCAACTCGAACGGCTCAAGCAAATGAATATTCCGTTCACGGTTGACCGCTACGAAACACCGTTTGTTACGCGGGCAGACTATCTGAAGTTTGTACTATCAGATTCTGACGGCAATTTGTCTAGTCACCATGGGCAGATTGCAGGTGAGGTAGAGGAATCCATCAGCTCACTACCAAACAGCTCAACCCAGGCAGATCCCAGCGCACTTCCACCGCAACCCTTTTTGCACGCGTTCCGCAGCAAACACCCGGACACACAGCCAGTCGGAACTGACGATCACACGAAGATGAGTGGACCACCCACAAAAGACATCACAGCGGATAAATATCCTTGATCGATAGCTTCAGAGGCTAGGGAAATTTGTCTAAGATGAGGATAGCAAACCAGCAATCTCATTAGTCGATAACGGAATCCAGTCTCAAGATGACGCTGAACCGGAAGAAGACAACGCAATTAGTGGGTGATAATCGGCGGGTGTTGATTAGAAAGTAGTACTTTTCACCTGAGCCCGAACAACTACCCAACCCATTGCCTGTAGCTATTTGATATCCACCTTGACACAAATGCACCTGAGAGTCCAGTTTCATCCATTAGGCATATAGAGCGCCGTGGTAGCTTTTTATGATGGATTCATACTTTGTCAGGCATTAAAGCAAAGAATCGCTCTA
>JAPLQC010000085.1:0-12116 GCA_026399895.1 Burkholderiales bacterium | reverse complement strand
TCGCTCTAACCCTACCTAAAACTGTTCGATGGACATCTATTCACACCCATGCTGATTGAGTTCGTCAATCTTCGTAAAGAGGCTAGCAAAGCCTCTTCGAAGACCCTTTGAAGTCAGAGAACAGAGAACAGAGAACAGAGAACATTTAAGTTCTAATACCAAGGAAAAAATTATTCGAAATTTCCAAATTTTAATTGCATTGCATATTTTTCACGGAATAGTTCCTTTAAGGAAATGTCAGGCAAGGATTGAAAAATATCAACTGCACCTATGAACATATTATCGTTCGGCTTCAACTCTCCATTCCTTGAGATCATGACATCATTTTGAAACAGATCTACCACCCATACATAGTGTGTAGCGGCGTCAATTTGAACAAGACCTCGCTCAACCAACTCCGCCAGAGCAATCTCTATTTCTGCAACCTCAATACGTAGGTCGACCACCATGGACAAAATTGGCTGCCGGAAAATCCCGATATTGTTTCTTCTTGGGCAGGAAATTAGATAAAGATACGTCAGTTTTGCTTGCATTGAACAGCTCTGGACTTCTATATACTTCGGGTCTGTCCAAAAGGTGGTTGGAATCATTCCATAGCGTATTTTTTGTTTTTTGGGTCGGCTCTGCTTTTTTTGAACGACTGCTTCAATCTCTTCCTTCAAGATAGCCGTACCCCTAGCATTAGCTAAATCATTAAAGTCACCCATGGATGCCTCCTATAAAAAGTCATTAGGTGAAACCACAATGCCTCCGACAAGCCCAGCTGCTTTTTCAGCGGCTATCAACCCATGATTGATCTCTGAATCTTGATCATTGTCCGCCATAAAAATCATTTCTAGCGCGCTGAATTTCTTTCGAATCTGAGTAGCTACCGATGCAATATTCCCTGCCGATCCACAGATCACCGTTGCAGTTTGCAGCGCTTGATAGATAGAAGCTCCGGTTGCGTATCCCTCGCAGATGTAAACTCGGTCTGAAATCTCACCCAACAACACAAATGCACCACTTAGTATCGACCCGGAGAGAAATCGCTTTTGTCCATCTGGCTTGATCGTTCCGACAGCGGCAAGGATTCCATCGATGTTTCGATATGGAACTAATAGTTGTCGATGTAACTGCCTAAGTCCCTTACCGTCGACCATTTTTGTCACTAGATACTGATGTTTCGGATCAGGAATGATCCCTTTTCCCCAGATAGCTTCTATGGATGGAATAGCTCGTTTTTGAGAAGGCTCCGATCTTGGGAAGCTCAAGACTCCGTCATGAAGAGCTGACCAACTATGTCTTTCTCCAGTTTTATGTGAACCGTACACCCCCCAGTAGCGAAATGAATCTACATTTAGGACATACCAACCATTCTTTGTACCTCGTCGATCTCCCTTGATGTAACTCCGTTTAATCTTGCTGTCAGGTTGCACATCAACTGATTTAAATCCCGCTGCAACCAAATTTATTTCGAATGATGAGATTGATGTTTCCATTTACAATTCCTCATAAGACGGATAACCAAATACCCAATGGCACTTGGTCAGAAAACAGGTGGGCGCACTAAAGGAACGCCCAACAAGCGTACTTTTGATGCTGCACAGCGTCTCGAGGATATTGGGTGTGATCCGCTCACGGGGATGGCGATGCTTGCGATGGATACTCGCAACTCGCCCGAACTGCGCGGTCGGATGTACTCAGAACTAGCGCAGTATCTTTACCCTAAACGGCGCGCTACTGAACATATCATTGGCGATCATGGCTCCAGTCCTTTGCAGGTCTCATGGATTACTCAAAGTTAGAGTGATCGCACTTCATAGTAGAAAAAAGTAGACGAAAATTATTTGACGCCGTACTACTACATATCAGCTACTTCGACTTACGGAGTGACACTGACGGATAAGTTCATCAATATCAGCTTCCAGCCAAGCGATAGCCCGCTTACCGATTTTTACTGGCGCAGGATAACGCTGGTCTTTAATGCCAGCCCACCAAGAGGACTTCGAGACTGGGAAACGCCTCAATACCTCCGATAGCCTTAACAATGAAGATGCGTGGTATTTTGGATTACCATCCATGTAAATCTCCTAAAAAATTCTTACTGAGACTATTGGATTGATATCAATATACTTAGTGCCAATAGATCCATTTGGCTTCAAATGGCGTCGAGATTTTAGTAAAAAGATTATCGATCAGCAAGAACTAAAGTTATAAAAAATAGATTCCGAAAAGCAATATTGCCAACAACGTATCTATAAAGTTTATTCGGATTTTCTTGGACAAATTAGGAGTCCATTTCCAGAGCAGTCCATTCCTTGCGTCAAAATTTATCGATCATTTTTAACTCGACCTTGTAGGGTGTAAACGTTCCCTCGCAGTTGCTGATCTAAGAAACTTGCCCACGATTGCATCATCTTTGCGCGCTGCTTTAGGTACGTTGCATGGTTATACGCCGCAGACACAGCGTTACGCTCTTGGTGCGCCAGTTGTAGCTCAATATGGGCGTGGTCAAATCCCTGCTCATGCAAGATGGTTGATGCCAAACCACGAAAGCCGTGACCGGTCATCCTGCCCTTGTATCCCATCCGCTCCAGCGCCTTTAGGATCGTGTTGTTCGACATCGGCTTGCTATGATTCCGCTCACCGGGGAGTAGGAGTTCGCTGTGACCTGTGATTCCGTGGAGGATTTGCAGTATCTGGATGGATTGTGACGACAGCGGAACGATATGTTCGGTGCGCATTTTCATTCTCTCAGCCGGGATACGCCACTGCCCTGCTTGCAGGTCGAACTCGTCCCAGCGGGCAGCGATCAACTCACCCGTGCGGACAAAGGTGAGCGCCATCAGCTTGATGGCTAGACGGGTAACCGGCGTGCCTTGATAAGCCTCGATGGCTCCTCGGCGCTGGATGGCTTTCATCATCTTGACCAGCTCAGGTGCCTGTATCTCTGACACGGGGCGGCTGCCGATCAGCGGAAACACATCTGCCTCTAACCGCCGAATTACGTAATCAGCGTGTCTCAGACTTCTAGCCGACTTCCAGCCCTCAAACCAAGTCCTTGCCACTGCCTCAAACGAATGTGCTTGGGCGAGTTTCTTGGCTTCTTTAGCTACCTTTTGTGACTGAACCGGATCAATGCCGTTGGCAACAAGTTTGCGCAATTGGTCGCGCTTTTCACGCGCCTCGGCAAGACTCACCTCGGGATACCTACCCAATGAGGCAGTTCGCTCCTTGCTCTCGATCCGATAGCGTAATTGCCAGAGCTTTGAACCGTTCGGGTACACCGACAGATGCAGCCCACGCTCGTCAGTAAGCTTGTACAGCTTCGGCTGTGGCTTCGCGGTCTTGATGCGAGTATCAGTCAGCATGACGCCTCCAGATGAGGGTAAAAAATGGGGCAAGCTGAGGGTAAGATGATTTTTACCCGTAGTTTTACCCGCACCAGAATCTGGATGTCAGTGTAGCGTGCTGGAGCTTAAAAGACAAAAAGCCCTGAATTTACAGGGCTTCTCAGGGACTTTGTTCTACTTATTGGAGCTTACTGGAGTTCTTTGGAGTACCGAATGGCGGAGAGAGCGGGATTCGAACCCGCGGTAGGCTATGAACCTACACACGCTTTCCAGGCGTGCGACTTAAACCACTCATCCATCTCTCCGGGATGTCTTGCGCGTCCGGCTTGCACCGAGCAAGTCGCGGAGTATAGCAAATCTGGCTATCTCACTCCTTTACCTAGGGCTACAAAAAAAATGCCGCCAAGCCCGAAGGCAAGGCGGCAATCCGGTTCTAGGGCCATCGGAGTGAGCCCTATTACCTTCCCCCACAAACCGTCACTGCATTACACAACTGCCGGACAACCAAGGCGAGGCATCTGCTGCATCGCCTGCGTACTAGGTTTAACTGGACTGCTTCAGCTGCTCCAAAATCGCCGGATTCTCCAGTGTGGAGATATCCTGCGTAATCTCTTCGCCCTTGGCGAGCACCCGCAACAAACGGCGCATGATCTTGCCCGAGCGGGTTTTCGGAAGGTTGTCACCAAAACGAATCTCTTTCGGTTTCGCGATGGGTCCAATCTCTTTGCCGACCCAGTCACGCAACTCCTTGGCGACCTTTACCGCATCATCGCCGGTGGGGCGCGGCCCCTTCAGGACCACGAAAGCGCAGATGGATTCGCCCGTGGTGGGATCGGGCTTGCCGACCACCGCAGCTTCCGCCACCAAGGGGTTTGCCACCAAGGCGGACTCAATCTCCATCGTACCCATGCGGTGCCCGGAAACGTTCAGCACGTCATCGATACGGCCGGTGATGGTGAAATAGCCGTTGTTCGCGTCGCGGATAGCGCCATCGCCTGCCAGATAGAGTTTGCCGCCCAACTCGGCAGGGAAATAACTGGTCTTGAAACGCTCTGGATCATTCCAGATGGTGCGAATCATCGATGGCCAGGGGCGCTTCACGACCAAGATGCCACCATGGCCGTTCGGCATGTCGTTGCCTGCTTCATCGACGATCGCGGCTTGAATACCTGGCAGCGGCAATGTGCAAGAACCCGGCACCAGTGGCGTCGCACCTGGTAACGGCGTGATCATGTGACCACCGGTCTCGGTCTGCCAGAAGGTATCCACAATCGGGCATTTCTCATTACCGACATTGCGGTGGTACCACATCCATGCCTCGGGGTTAATCGGCTCACCCACCGATCCGAGCAGACGCAGCGAACCTAGATCGTAGCGTTGCGGATGCACCGCCTGATCAGCCTCGGAGGCTTTGATCAGCGAGCGAATCGCGGTTGGTGCGGTGTAGAAGATGGTCGCTTTGTGGCGCTGGATCATGTCCCAGAATCGGCCCGCGTTCGGGTAAGTCGGCACGCCTTCAAAGACGATTTGAGTCGCGCCAGCAGCCAGCGGGCCATAGGCGATATAGGTATGGCCAGTGACCCAGCCAATATCTGCGGTACACCAGAAAACATCATGGGGCTTGATATCGAAGGCCCATTTCATGGTCAGCATCGCCCACAGCAAATAACCACCAGACGCGTGCTGCACACCTTTGGGTTTACCCGTCGAGCCCGAGGTGTAAAGAATAAACAGCGGATGCTCGGCACCGACCCATGTTGGTTCGCACTCGCTTGGCTGGCCTTCCATCAAATCATGTAACCAGCGATCACGACCAGCGACGATATTGATAGTGCCCTTGGTGCGCTGATAAATGACAACGCTCTTGATGTTCTCGCAGCCACCCATGGCGATGGCTTCATCAACAATCGATTTCAAGGGGAGTTGCTTGCCGCCGCGCAGCTGCTCATCCGCCGTGATCACGGCGACTGCGCCTGCGTCGATGATGCGCTCTTGCAGTGATTTGGCAGAGAAACCACCGAATACGACCGAGTGCGTGGCACCGATACGAGCGCAGGCCTGCATCGCCGCGACACCTTCCACCGACATCGGCATATAGATGATGACGCGATCACCCTGCTTGATACCTAGCGACTTCAGACCATTCGCGAACTGACACACCTTGGCGTGCAGCTGGCGATAAGTAAATTGACTGACCGTACCGTCATCCGCCTCGAAAATAATCGCGGTCTTGTCGGCATTACCGTTATCGAGATGACGGTCGAGACAGTTATGGGAAACATTCAACTGGCCGTCGTCAAACCACTTATAAAACGGTGCCTGCGACTCGTCGAGTACGCGGGTAAACGGCTTTTGCCAATGGAGGTGTTCGTTTGCGAGCCGACGCCAAAAACCCTCGTAATCCTGATCCGCTTCACGGCAAAGCGCGAGGTAAGCGTCCATCCCGGAGATGGCCGCGTTCTTGACGATTTCATCCGAGGGTGGGAAGACCCGATGCTCATGCATCAGGGACTCGATCTCTGACATGGTGTCTCCAGCTTATGTCTATTTTGGTGCGAAGATAAGTCCGCTCACTTACTTCACCCTTACACCCGTGGGCATTTCAGGACTTCATACTTGAGCAGGGCAGTTGGGCATGGCACGGCGTGTAAAATGCGGCATCGCACGATACTGACCGAACGCGCTGATCGGTAGATAGTCGAATTCAGCAATACGCCCCGATCCGCCATGATGCTTGATCCAAACCTGGCCAGCGATAAAAACAGGCTTCTTGCCAAATTCGCATTGCCGGATGCGTCTACTGCCTTCTGAATCTCTTAACCTTATTGTTGCCTCATGACCACCATTCAACAAGATGACCTGATCGAATCGGTCGCTGCCGCGCTGCAGTTCATCAGCTACTACCATCCGATGGATTACATCCATCATCTGGCGCGCGCTTATGAGCATGAGAAAAGTCCTGCCGCGAAAGACGCCATTGCGCAGATTCTCACCAACTCGCGCATGTGCGCTGAAGGTAAACGGCCCATCTGCCAAGACACGGGTATCGTGAATGTGTTTCTCAAAATCGGCATGGATGTGCGATTTGCGGGATTTACTGGTTCGATTGAGGACGCAGTGAATGAAGGCGTGCGCCGCGCCTACAACCACCCAGATAACAAGTTACGCGCATCTATTGTGGCCGACCCGCACTTCGAGCGTAAGAACACGAAAGACAATACGCCTGCTGTCGTGCATATGACTGTCGTACCGGGCAACACGGTCGAAGTACAAGTTGCCGCTAAAGGTGGTGGCTCCGAGAACAAGAGCAAGTTCGTGATGCTCAACCCATCTGACTCGCTAGTGGATTGGGTCCTGAAAACCGTACCGACCATGGGCGCGGGCTGGTGCCCGCCGGGAATGCTGGGTATTGGTATCGGCGGCACTGCCGAACGCGCCATGCTGCTCGCCAAGCAGTCGCTGATGGATGACATCGACATGTACGAGCTGCTGCAGCGCGGCCCGCAAAACAAACTCGAAGAGTTGCGTATCGAGCTGTATGAAAAAGTGAACGCACTCGGGATCGGCGCTCAAGGTTTGGGTGGCCTGACAACCGTGTTGGATGTGAAGATCAGCATGTACCCAACCCATGCTGCTTCTAAACCCGTAGCAATGATTCCGAACTGTGCCGCTACTCGGCATGCACATTTCACGCTGGATGGATCTGGCCCCGCCTACATCGAACCACCATCGCTCTCCGAGTGGCCGCAGGTGCACTGGATGCCGGACACGCAAAAATCGCATCGCGTCGATCTCGACACACTCACCGCTGCCGAGGTCGCCTCATGGAAGCCAGGTCAGACACTACTCCTCAACGGCAAGATGCTGACGGGCCGCGATGCCGCGCATAAGCGAATTCAAGACATGCTCGCCAAAGGCGAACCGCTGCCGGTTGATTTCAAAAACCGCGTTATTTATTACGTTGGCCCGGTTGATCCGGTGCGCGATGAAGTCGTTGGCCCGGCAGGCCCCACTACCGCCACACGGATGGACAAGTTCACCGACATGATGCTCGAGCAAACTGGATTGATCGCCATGGTCGGTAAAGCCGAGCGTGGGCCGGTGGCGATTGAGTCGATTCGTAAACATCGCTCGGCGTATCTCATGGCCGTCGGCGGTGCCGCGTATCTGGTTTCGAAAGCGATCAAGTCAGCGAAGGTGGTTGGCTTTGCCGATCTCGGTATGGAAGCGATCTACGAATTCGACGTCAAGGATATGCCAGTGACTGTCGCGGTTGACGCTGAGGGCAGCTCCGTACACCAGAGCGGCCCGAAAGAATGGCAGGAGCGAATCGCGACGGGTAATTTTGCGGGTATCCCGGTTACGCTTGGCTGATTCCATCGTCACATTAAACCGCGATGCACCGATCGGAATCTTCGATTCGGGCATTGGTGGCCTGTCGGTGCTGCGTCATGTGCACACGCTTTTGCCCGATGAGTCGCTGCTGTATTTTGCGGACTCCGGCTTTGCGCCTTACGGTGAGAAACCGGAAGCGGTGATTGTCGAGCGTACGATATCGATTGCTGCTTTCTTGCTTACTCAAAATATCAAAGCACTCGTCGTTGCCTGCAACACGGCAACCGCTGCCGCCATTGCGGGGCTACGTGCCCGATACCCCGAGCTACCGGTGGTCGGTGTTGAGCCAGGTTTGAAACCTGCGGCTAGCCTGACGCGTGGCGGCACCATCGGTGTGCTTGCGACTGCAAACACCCTTGCGAGTGACAAATTCCTCAAGCTGCAATCGCAAGTAGCGCACGATGCTCGCGTCACGTTCTTGCTGCAAGCGTGTAATGGTCTGGCACATCAGATCGAGAAAGGTGAACTCAGCTCGCGTGAAACTTATCAACTGGTGGAGCGTTATGTGAAGCCATTAGTCGAGCAAGGGGCAGATACGCTGGTGCTGGGTTGCACGCACTACCCATTTGTTGAGCAACTGATCCGCGAGGTTGCCGGGCCGGAGGTCAGTATTGTTGATACCGGCGAGCCAGTGGCAAGACAATTACAGCGCTTGCTCGAGCAGCGCGACTTGCAGAGACAGGTGCCGGCGGCGGACAAACTAGTGGCTTACACCACCGGGAGTAGCAGCACGCTGTCGCTCGCTTTCTCTAAGCTATTACGGCTTGACGCCTTGGTTCAAGTCGTCAGCGCCACGCATATGGGCCAATGATTGCTGGCTGGCCGCCCCTTTTTTTGTATAATGGCGGACTAGCTTCAGTGGTGGCCGTAGCTCAGTTGGTAGAGTCCCAGATTGTGATTCTGGTTGTCGTGGGTTCGAGTCCCATCGGTCACCCCACAGAACCCCCTTCCCCCCGCAGCTTTCCTCGCGCCCTCCCAGTCACGCTTCAACGGATTGGTGATGCACTGCCCAATCCGCAGTGACTAGCCTCAAAACGCGTACTTAATCCCAGCCTGTAAGGTCCGTGGCATCCCCACCTGAATACCGCGTGTACGATCGACGATGTAGGTTTGGTTGGTCAGGTTTTTCGCGGTGATGAAGAGTGTTGCCGAGCCTACGGTGTAGTTCGCAACCACGTTCCAGATGCCGTAGGCGTCGATCAAACCTGTCTGGCCATTTGATGTAGCAGAAGGCGTTACCGTGTTCGCAAAGTCTGAGTATTGCTTGCCAACGAATACGTATTCAGCACGCGCATTCCAGTTGGATGGGGCCCGATAGCCAAGGGTTAGATTGAGCAAAAACTCAGGCGCGTAAGGTAATCGTTTACCCGCACCAGTACCCGCTATGGTTCCAGCGCCTCCCGGGCGATTGAAGATGGATGACTGCTCGGCTGTCGGCAAATAGGTCATTGAGAGACGAGAAAACAAATTTCCCTCTATTTGTGGAATGAGCCGATCTAATTGACCTGAGGCCTCAATGCCTTGCATCAAAGCTTTACCCTCTGAATAATTTGTCGACCCGCCGGCGATACTTCCGACCGCAACTAGGTTGCTGAAATCGTTGCGAAACAAGGCAATATCGAAAACAACATCTCGCATGGGTTTTGACCGCAAGCCAAGCTCTGCATTTACGCTTCTCTCCGCACTGAGATCAACGGATGCACCGTTACTGTTGATGGCATCTTCCACCCGTGGAGGACTAAAGCCCTTGTGGACACCGCCGTATAGCTGGGAATGCTCACTCAACTGATAGCTTGCACCGATACCAGGCACTACTTCAGTGAATGACGAAGCGCCACGCGTACTGTTTAGGCGATTGATTTGCTCATGCTGGATATACTCGACGCGCATAATCGGTGTGATGAATAAGCGCTCGTTTAATTGGAACTTGTTTGATATGAATCCCGAGGTAGCGTTAGTTCGACGCTGCTGATTCTCACCCAAGGTCATCCCAGTACTTGAGAGATATTGCGTATAGCTGGCATATTCTTGTCTTCTTCGCTCCTGAATCTCGTGGTGGTACTTGACCCCCATCTCCAAATCGTTCGCGATACCAAAAAGCTGATGCCTTGTTTGTATTCTTGAGTCGATACCGGCGGTAGTGTACTGGCGCAATCTACCTTGCATCGCACAGTTGTCAAGATCAGATGAACCTAAACGAGATCCAGCGTCACGCGTTGCCGATAGACAGTTCAAACCTGCACTACCGGTATCCGACGCCTGCCGCCACCAATCGCGATCAAAGTACGCACCATAAACACTCGTCAGTACTTTGGTATCGGCATTCAGACGCACTTCATGCGTTGCCGATAGGCCAGTACGACTAGCATCGAAAAAATCATTCTTGAACGGGTTATAGCGGGCCCCGAGATTTGTGTACTCCGCCTGCGTGAGACCGGAGTAAGTCAGTTGTGAGTATTCCTTGAAGTAAGTCGCTCGCAGTACCAGCTTGTGGTCGTCATTAAGCTGACCGGCCCACTTGAAGTTAAGGTCATCCAATCGGCTGTGCATGTTGTCACGCGCACCGTCAGATTCTTTGCGATAGAGATCGAGTATGGCGCCATTGCCCGTCGCCATCACATGGGCGTTCAGATAACCGCGCGTACCTGCAGCAAGGCCAACCAGCCCACCAAATTCCTTTTGTGGCTCGGGCGTGATGTAGTTAATTACACCACCGGCGGTCTGTGGACCAAAGCGAATCACCTGACTGCCCTTGCTGACCTCAATCGATTCATAGCGATCAATCGGCGGATGGTAGTAGCTGGCGTTATCACCATAGGGTGCGAATGACAGCGGCAGTCCATCTTCCAGCAGCAGCGTTTTTGTGGAGCGGGTGGGGTTCAGACCACGAATACCGATGTTGGGGCGCAGGCCCACCCCCTCCTCTTCTCGCACATGTACACCCGGCACTTTGCGCAGCGCTTCGTTCACATTGAATACGCGACTCTCTTCCAGGGTGCGGCCGTCGATCACAGCGGCTGATCCACTGCTTTCGGTACCCGAGCGTGTACCGCTACCAATTACGTCGACCCTCGGCAAGACGCTAACGTCGCTGCTACCGGCTTTGGCCTCGTTGGCGCTTACCTTAATCGGTTCGGTGCCAACGCCAGATTTGTCAGCACTTACTTCGGCGGCAGAAACAGAATATCCGGCGCATGCCGCCAACAAGCCGCATGCCATCGCAGTACGAACAGAAAGCGTGGCATAGCCCAAGCCGGGACGGGTGGAGATTGGGTGCATTAAATTCTTCAGAAATCTAAATGAGAACGATTCGTATTAACTATATCCGGTGTAGGGGAGCCCGTCAACGCTTTATTAACGCAGAGACACAGTCCGAGATTTGGTACCCTTCCGGCTCACTCTGCCTTCACTCTTAATATCCTATGGCTCAGCATCCTCCCGGCCCGGTCGTCGGCATCATCGGCGGTAGCGGCATCTATGACATTGATGGCCTGCAAGACCGCCAGTGGGTCAAAGTCTCTTCACCGTTTGGCGAACCGTCGGACGAAATCCTGACCGGTACTTTGTTTGGTCAGGCGATGGCCTTTTTGCCCCGCCATGGTCGTGGCCACAAAATCCCGCCGTCCGAGGTGAATTACCGCGCCAATATCGATGCACTGAAACGCGTCGGGGTGACCGACATCTTGTCGCTGTCTGCCGTCGGCTCGCTCAAGGAATCACTCGCGCCGGAAACCTTCGTGATCGTCGATCAATTCATCGATCGCACCTTTGCACGCGAAAAATCTTTCTTCGGTCGTGGCATGGTGGCGCATGTGTCGATGGCGCATCCGGTCTGTTCGCGATTGGGCGATCATCTGCAACAGGCAGCGCAAGAGGCGGGTATCAACGCCGTGCGCGGCGGTACCTATCTCGCGATGGAAGGCCCACAGTTCTCCAGCCTGGCGGAATCACAGCTGTATCGGCAATGGGGCTGTGATGTGATCGGCATGACCAATATGCCTGAAGCCAAACTCGCGCGCGAAGCAGAGATCTGCTACGCCAGCGTTGCGATGGTGACTGACTACGACTGTTGGCATTCGGATCATGATCATGTGACGGTTGAGCAAATCATTGGTGTCCTGATGGCGAACGCTAATACAGGGCGTAGTTTGGTGAAGCAGGTAGTGCCACAGCTAAAAGCCGACGCCGCAGCGGCACAATGCAGCTGCCGAAGCGCACTGCAATTTGCACTGATTACCGCACCTGAAGCACGTGATCCTGTGATGCTCGATAAGCTCTCGGCAGTCGCTGGCCGTATGCTGACCTCATGAGCGCACAGTTAAGGGAGCAAATCCTTGCTGCCTGTAAGCAGCTTGAGACTACCGGTCTGAATCGTGGCACCTCAGG
>JAPLQC010000060.1 GCA_026399895.1 Burkholderiales bacterium | reverse complement strand
ACCGTGGTTGATGCACGGCGTGTCGTAATCAGTGGCAAGATCGCACGTGCTTGTGTCGTGCCGTTGCCGATACCAACACCGTCGCGCGACAGCTCGGATACCTCTGGCGATACACGTAAATTGATACGGCCGCCGGAGAGAACAGTCGGGGTGAACCGTAAGCCGATACCAAACTCTTTCTCTTCCAGCGCGATTCGACCTAGTGCGTCCTGCGCAACCGGTATCAGAATCCTGCCACCCGCGAGGAAGCTTCCTTCCTGCCCACTGATTGCCATCACGTTTGGCTCAGCAAGCACTTTTACCAATGATTCTTTTTTCTCGGCATCCAGGTAAACACCTGAGCCTGAGGCGCGGGTGACACTCAAGTTTCCACCCAGATTACCCACCAAAAAACTCGACAGGATGCTGGTCGTGACCGATCCACTCAATGGCGTACCCTGTACGCCGACGCCAAGCTTATCGATCAACGCTTTGGATACCTCAGCAACCTTGACTTCAAGCATGACCTGCTGTGCTGCAGCGACCTGCAATAGATTCACGACGCGTAATTGCTGGAGAGCGAGGTTGCCCGATTGTGAAGCAGCATTCACACCCGTATTCGTTGTACCCATGCCATCTTGCAAGGAACCCGGGCTAACACTCGACGGCCGACGGACATACGCTAATGCCAGATCATTGACGCGCGAGGCGACCATGGTGTCACTGACGGTGCCACTTAAGATCAAACTGTCAGCAGCTGCACTGACCCGAATGTCTTTTTCCTCCGGCATCAATTCGAGTAATGTGGCCTGGAGCGCTCCGGGGTCTAGAGAAACCACAACATCAATTGCACTGCAGCGCCCACTCTTACCCTGCACAATCATGTTGGTACTACCGATTTCAACACCTAGCAGATACAGCGTCTCAGGCGACACCAGCATTGCCTGGGCGACTGCCGGATTTCCAAGTGTCCGATTAGTCACTGGTTCAGGCAGTCGTAATAAGGTCGATTTACCGAGCGGCAGCGTCATCCGGCTGGGTGCGGCGGGCTCGCCATTACAGTTGAGTGGTGCCAACCTACTCAACTGATTAGGTGCCAGCTTTTCGCTGTTAGGCCGGTGCGTGACACTATCCAGTTCTTGAGCGATGCTTATCGTCGATACGCTGATGCAGGTCACCATCAGCAACTGGCACAAAGCTTGTGTATTTTTCTTCATATTCTTTCTCCGGTAGCTTTGGTCGTACGGATCAATAGCATTCCTGCCCATTGCGTAAACCGTTGATGACACCGACGCAGGTCAGCGGTGCCGCTGCTACTGTTGACGTTGCTTTCGATGGAGGTGCGCTTGAAGATGTACGGACTATGGGTGCAGTATTTGATTTTTTCGCACTCGTCGATGCAGTTCGCGTATTACGACTTACTGGAGGATTCGTACTTGGTAGGTTCTTGCTTTGCTCTGCTAGCATGACCGGTGCAGCAGCTTGTTGCAGTAAACTGGTTTTAGTTACGCCAGAAGTATCAGACACCAAGGGATCAATCTGGTTACGCAAGACCAGTGAGAGCGTGCCGACACTGCGTGCAAGATCGATCTTCTCGGCCTGGTGTGGTGTCACTTCCAGGGTCACTGCATTTACAACGCGTGGTTTGGTATCGTCGCGACCAACCTCTTGTGCGACAGCTAATACCAAAATACGCTCGAGTACTATTTTTGAAATTGAGTTATCACGCGCTGCGGTATCGTTCGATTCTCGCTGGGTATTGACAATGATGTCGACGTAATTACCCGGTAGCGCAAAACCAGCGACACCGATTACATCATTCACCCTAACGGTAATTGCGCGCTTGCCGTCACCGATGACCGCAGATAATCCGCCTTGCGTACCCACCGGTGCCAGCTTTGCTTGCAGCACGGGTTCGCCACGCAACATGTTGGTTTTTAATACTCGACCATCCAAGCCATTAAGCTGCTGAAACGCACCCGGCGGTACGCTTCGTGATGGCCAGTCAACCATCTCCATTAATTCCGGTGTCAGTCGCTGCCCAAGACTGATATCGGTCGAAGCTACCGCCACCTTGGTCATGCCACTACCAGATTTCGCATCCAGCCATTGAGAAGCAAGAAATACTGCCATGAGCCCGGCGATAAGAGCGACGCTCATCATGATCCATGGTCTTGTTATTCGCATATTTCCTCCGGACGCTTAGTCGCTACGTAATCAACGATTCGGATACATCTCGATCGCGATGAGGACCAAGGTGCTTCCGATTGCAATCACCACGCCATAGGGCAGCGTTGCACGTGAATCCTTCAACATTTGCGGCGCAGGAATACGCTTACGCGAATACATCATCCCTTCACCCATGGCACTCATCCAGTCGGCATAGGGTGAGCGTGCAAATAGCAGAGCAATCGCCCAAACACCTCCTACTAGTGCGCTAATAAGAGCGACATGTAAGGTCGCCAACCAGCCCATATGCATGCCGAGTACGCCCAACAACTTGACATCGCCGGCACCCATGCCGCCCATCAGATAAAAAGGCATTAGGATCAACAGCCCGGTGACGCCGCCGAGTAAACAATCGCGCAGCGTCAGGCTGTCGGGTGTGAACATCGAGAACATCAGGGCAGCAGCCATACTCGCTGCGAGTAACTGGTTCGGTATGCGCCAGTGCTTCCAGTCAGAGGCGGCGGCTAGCCAAGCGGTGATCAGCACTGCCGCTGTACTAGTGAAAGATAGAACTGGCGGAATCGTGGAAAATTCACTCATGATCGTCGTCGCGTAAAAAGTTAGTGAAGGCACTTGGCGGATGGCGGTTGATTAACCGCCATCCCATCCTGCGAATCCTCTGGATCAAGGACCCGTGCCTGTGGTACCGGCGTTCTTGACTGCGTCCTTCACGCTGGTAAATTTGGTGTTGAGTTCAGTCCCCAACAGTCCGACTGTGACGAGAATGGCTGCGGCAATCAGTGCGATCATTAGGCCGTACTCGACAGCAGTCGCACCCTGCTCATCAGCGAGGAAGGACCGCAGCTTTTGCATCAATGTGTTCATTTACCGACTCCTTGATTAACGAGATCAACTGCAAATGCTCGGGCACCGAGGCAGCACAAGGCTGAGCGGTGACGCCGAAGCGCCGATCCGTACTGGGGGAAATCCACCGACGGATGCCTGACAAAGTGTTGCTTATTTGTCATTGACTGCAGTGTCGGCGGGTATTGTCAAAAGTTAAATAGTACAAATGTGTCAAATAGTGTTGTTGATTAACACAACCATTGATTTAACTAATTTTTAATGTAAGTGTTTACTAACTATTTTCGCCGCAAATGCCCGAGAATTTGATTTTCAGCAAGACGAATACCATCCCGCCGGGTGGACGAAGTGTCCCCAGCGTTGGGTCGGATGAGTTAGGGAGTTAGGAAGTTAGGGAGTAAAGAGGAAGCGCGGCGGAACTAGGCGGTACTTGGAGGTACTAGGCGGCCCGAGCGGAACTGGCGAGTTGATTCAGCACATATGCCGCAGCGATGAAACCGAAGCTGGCCGTAACTACCACTGCAGATCCATAGCCCGCGCAATGAAGACCGGTGAGACCCGTGCTTTCATCCACGCCAGACTCGGCGTCTTCCTGATCAGGCAAGCTTTGTTCAGGGAAGCGCAGTGGCTCGGTCGAGTACACCGCATCAATACCGAACTTGTGTTTGCGACCGCGCGGAAAGCCATGCCGAATACGCAAATTCTTGCGCACACGCGCGAGCAAGGGTTCTTGCTCCGTGCGCGACAAATCGCAGACTTCGATGCGGGTTGGGTCGATTTGTCCACCGGCACTGCCTATGGTCACTAAGGGAATTCGCTGCTCACGGCAATGGACGATTAGCGCTGTTTTGGCCCGCGCATCATCGATAGCGTCAATCACGAAATCAAAACGACCAGGCACAATCAGCTGCGCCACATTCTCGGCACTAATAAATTCTTCAACGCCCTCAACTTGACACAGAGGATTAATCTGCGCGATGCGCTCAGCCAGCGCCAGGACCTTGGCCTTGCCCAGAGTATCGGTCAGTGCATGGATTTGGCGATTAACGTTGGATTCAGCAAGATGATCCAGATCGATCATCGTAATGCGACCAATCGCACTGCGCGCCAACGCCTCGACGGCCCAGCAACCAACACCGCCTACTCCGATCACACATACATGAGCAGCACGGAATCGCGCCAGACCCGCCGCGCCGTACAGGCGAGCGACACCCGCAAAGCGACGATCCGCATCCACCTCAACATCGTGAGGATTCGGATTGCTCGTTTGATCAAGATTGTCCGGATTGTTCGGATGCTTGGGCAGGGGAGAGGCAGCAGACATCACCGCATTCTAACGGACAGGATTCAGGTTCGACGTACACTGTCGCCTGCGTACCCTGACTGATCTGCTGTTGACCCTCGTGCCCCGCCCCTCCCCACTGCTTGCCTTGATTGGCGTCGCTGTCTGTGCCCATGTCGCGCTTGCGGCGGCGCGCGTGACTACCTCGCTCTATGCGCTGTCGCTGCATGCCTCAGAGTTCACGGTCGGCACATTAATCGCCCTGTTCGCGGTGTTTCCCATGCTGTTGGCAGTAGGTATGGGGCGAATCATCGATCGTATCGGTGTCTACCAGCCGCTGCGCTTCGGCGCTCTGATTGGCTCTGCGGGTGTATTAGTGGCTGCAGCTGTGCAATCGGTCGCCGGGCTTTATGTCGCGGCCGTATTGATCGGCACCGGGTTCATGGCGATTTTCATTGCAACTCAGTATGCGGTAGGTACGATGCTGGAGGGGGAAGAAAAGACCGCTGGCTTCTCGCAACTGGCCGTCGGTTTTTCGGTATCGGCATTCATCGGCCCGATGATGGCGGGCTTCACCATCGACCATGCGGGTCATGCCGTCGCATTTCTAGTGTGTAGCGTCTTTACGCTACTCGCTTTTTCGATCGCCTCCAGCTCTACCCTGAAAAATCTACCCGTCAATCAGAGCACACATCCGCGCGCTCGTAGCAGCGCATTGCAGTTGCTCGGCCATCGCGAGCTACGTGGTCTGTACTTTGTTGGTATCACCCTCGCTGCAGCGTGGGACTTGTTTACTTTCATCGTGCCGGTTCGTGGCACGCAGCTCGGTTTCTCTGCATCGACGATCGGTTTGATCCTGGCCAGCTTCTCAGTTGCCACCTTCACCGTGCGTATTGCCATGCCCATCATCCTGCGCCGCCATCATGAGTGGCGGATTTTGAGCATCACACTTGCCGCCGCCGCCCTATGCTACCTGCTGCTACCTTTCGCACAGCAGCCGCTGACGATGGCGGCAGCAGCTTTCGCACTCGGGCTCGCGCTGGGTAGCGGTCAGCCGAATGTACTGGCACTACTCCATAGCGGTGCGCCATCAGGCCGCGGCGCTGAGGCCATTGCAATCCGCGCTAGCCTGGGAAATTTGTCTTCTGTTTCGCTACCGCTAGCCTACGGGGCCATGGGCGCTGTGCTGGGACCATTTGCCGTATTCTGGGGGCTGGGCGCATTGATTACTTTCGCCATTCCGGTCGCCGCTCGTCGTGCGCGGCTTGCTTCTGCCAATCGCCAAAACAATGTATGAATATTTTCATCGCAATTTAATAAAAACTCACCATGACACTATCTATCGCCGATCTTCGCCGTGATTACAGCCAAGCCACCCTCTCTGAACAAGAAGTGGATAACGATCCGATTAAGCAGTTCGCAAAATGGTTCCAGCAGGCAGTTGAGACAGAAGTCCCTGAACCAAATGCGATGGGGCTAGCGACGGTCGACAATAGTGGGCGACCATCACTGCGCATCGTGCTACTCAAAGACTTCGATGAACGCGGCTTCACGTTCTATACCAACTACCAAAGCCGTAAAGGTGAAGAGCTACTGCAGAACCCCCATGCAGCATTAAGTTTTCACTGGCACGACCTCGAGCGACAGATTCGTATTGAAGGCATTGTCGAGCGTGTCGCAACTGAAGAAAGTGATGCCTACTTTGGTATCCGCCCGTTGAAGAGTCGTATCGGCGCAATCGCCTCGGCGCAGAGCAGAACTATCGCCAGCCGTGAGCAGCTCGAGCAGCAATTTGTAGAAGCGGAAGCAAGCTTCGGTGAACAGCCACCACGCCCATCACACTGGGGTGGCTACCGGCTAAATCCGAGCTGGATAGAGTTTTGGCAGGGACGGCGCTCGCGCTTGCATGATCGAATCGCTTACCAGCGAGAGCCTGACGGGCACTGGTCAAGAGTCCGCCTACAACCCTGATAGGGCTTATTGAAAAACGCTTTCTCTGAGCCACGTAAGACGCCACTAAGAACGCCAACGTTAGTTTGTTTAAGGCATTTAGATACACATCAATGCACTGATCCTGAGCAGACAGCACAGTCCCATGCGGGAGGTGGGCTATGTTTTGGGAGAAAAAGCTCGATCGCTGGATCAGTCGTGTGTATACCCAAATTGGGATACCGCTGCGCCTTAAGCTCTGGAATGGTCATCAACTCGATCTGGGTGGCAGCCATCCGGAGGTAACGATTCGAGTACCCAAGCCTTCGGCGCTAGCTTACTTGGTGCAACCTTCACTTGAGTCGCTCGGTCGGGCTTATGTTGAGGGCAAGCTGGAAGTTGAGGGTCGGCTACGCGCCATTATTCAAATCGCCAACCAGCTAGCCGAACTCAGCCAACGTCATCGATCGCGACTTGGGCGGCTGTTCAGAGCAAGGTCACATAGCAAAGCACAGGATGCTCGCGCAATCGCTTATCACTATGACGTATCAAATGAGTTTTATCAGACATTTCTCGATCGTGAGATGGTGTACTCCTGCGCTTACTTCGAGCAAGGTGATGAGGACTTAACGACAGCGCAACAGAAGAAGATAGACCATATTTTGAATAAGATCGCGCTACAGCCAGGTCAGCGATTGCTAGATATTGGCTGCGGCTGGGGTGCGTTGGTGATTCGCGCTGCACAGCACTATGGCGCCCACTGCGTCGGCATCACACTCTCTGCACAACAACGAGCATGGGCAACTGAGCGTATCAAAATGCTAGGCTTGGAAAATCAGGTCAGCATACAGCTACTCGACTATCGCGATGTGTATGGACAGTACGACCGGATTACGAGCGTCGGTATGTTCGAGCACGTTGGCATAAAAAATCTCCCGCTGTACTTCGCTAAGCTGAGCCAGCTACTCGCCGATGATGGGCTGATCATGAACCATGGCATCTGCACCACCAATACCGATCATCGTACGGCACGCTATGGAGCTGGCGAGTTTATTTCGCAGTATGTATTCCCACATGGCGAGTTGCCCCATGTCGGTACTGTACTGCTCGCAATGCAGGACGGTGGGCTAGAAACCATGGACGTAGAAAATCTACGCCGGCACTACGCTCACACCTGCACACATTGGGTCGATAACTTCGAAAGAAATGACGACCTTATCCGCAGCTTGGTCGATGACAAGACCTATCGCATTTGGCGCATCTACCTCGCGGGATGCGCGCATGCGTTTGAACATGACTGGGTCTCGCTGTATCAAGTGCTATGTGGAAAAGCTGGAAGATCGTCGAACCATCTGCCTTGGTCGCGCCAATATATGTACCAGTGACGATCGCTTTCGCAGGTTCTATATCTAGCTATTTTTATTGTTCGCAATTTTTATTGTAGGCGATTATCATTTTTAGCAGTTTTTATTGTTAGCTGATTTTATCGCGCCAATCTCTGGCCAAAAACCTTTTTAAACTTCATTACCTTGGGCTCCACCACAAACACGCAGTAGGACTGCAGTGGATTGTTGACGAAGTAATTCTGGTGATATTCCTCAGCCCGATAAAACACTGGCGTCTCCGCCAACTCGGTGACGATGGGACCATCCCAGACATGGGCCATCTCAGCGATCACTTGCTTGGCTGTCGCCATCTGCTGCGCATCATGCGTATAGATCACCGAGCGGTACTGTGTGCCGACATCATTACCCTGACGGTTAGGCGTGGTCGGATCATGGATCGTGAAAAAAACCTCCAGGATGTCGCGATAGCTGATCTGCGCAGGATCAAAATGAATCCGCACCACCTCTGCGTGCCCAGTTGAACCGCCGCATACCGCCTCGTAGCTTGGGTTCACCACATGGCCGCCGCTATAGCCAGACTCGACCAGCGAGACACCACGCATTTCCTGGTACACCGCTTCCAGACACCAGAAGCAGCCACCGCCTACGGTTGCGATTTCTGTACTCATTTGACACTCCTAAGTTATTCCACGCTGAGACGTGTATGAATTTCGATTAATTATTTCGATTAATTATTTCGATTACTTATTTCGATTATTTATCGCCCAAACCAAGCAGGACTCTAGGAGCCCGTACCCGGCACGCGGTCAGTGGCAGCAAATTGCATCAACTGATGATCACGTAATGATGGCAATACGATAGTTCTAAGCAAATCTGTTGTGAAGATATTCTGATCAATGAAACTCGTTCGCGGTGTCGCTGGCAGCGATCTACACAATTGATCAAGGCTCGTCAGCTGCCAATCATCTGCTGCATCGCGCATGAACAATGATGGGCGCGACATCGGGTCGTCAATTAGCAGCGGATCGTGATGGCTCCAGTTGGCTAGCAGCGCTTCCAGCGCATAGGTCGTCGATCCTGTCGTCGATCCTGTCGTCGATCCTGTCGTAGATCCCATCGTCATCCCAGTCATTGAACCCTCATGATCTTGAATGAGTAGCTTGGGTTGTCGCTCGGCGAGCATCTGTTGAACCTGAGAGGTCGACACTGACTCGAACGGCAGCAGCATCGCACCCAGACGCAGCAGCGCGAAATAAAGCACGATCGCATCCGGATGGCCACGACCGACATAGGCCACCAGGTCTCCCTCTCGGACACCCCATTCGCCAAACAGGCGAGCCGAGCCGCGCTCGATGCGCGACCAAAGGCGGCGGTAGGTGATATCTCGGTCGGGCAGCACATGGGCGAGTTGATCGCCATATTTGTCTGCGTGATCCCGCAACAGTGCCAGCAGGTCGGGAGTTCTTGTTGTCATTTGCCCGATTTTACGCAAGAACCAGCTTCCGCCGACTTGACCTGCGCTTTTTCGGCATAATTCGGGATTACCGCAAAAATTTCCAAAATGTTCACCTCCGAAAAACAAGCCGTCGAACCCGAATTCGATACACAGCACTTTCGTGCCGCGCTGTCGCAGTTCGCTACTGGCGTCACCATCATCACCACTCGCGATCAGGATGGCAGCTTCTTCGGGCTGACCGCCAGCTCATTCAACTCGGTCTCGCTGACGCCGCCGCTAGTGTTGTGGAGTCTCGGGCAGAAGTCGCGCAGCATGCCGCTGTTCGCAGAAAACTCGCACTACGTGATTAATGTGCTGGCGGCTGATCAGGCCGAGTTGGCCGAGCGTTTTGCCAGCCGTCTCGATGATCGCTTCAGCGGTGTCGACTTCAGCCTGTCGCAAAACGGTTTACCGATTCTTGGCGGCGTATCGGCTTGGTTCGAGTGCCACAACCGCAGCCGCCATCCTGAAGGCGATCATGTGATTTTTGTCGGCGAGGTAGAGCGCTGTGCGTTTGAGCGCAAGCCTGCGCTGCTGTTTCATGACGGCCGCTTCAAGGCATCACCTGATTCACAAAGCTAGCAGAATCAGGCCCGCCGAATCAAGTCAATACCCTCAGGTCAATACCCTCAGGTCAATACCCTCAGGTGAATACCCTTAGGCCAACGTCATCAGGCCAGCAAACGCTCCAGTACACCGGCGGAATCAAACGCAGCACGCTGCAAGCGATCATTAATCCCCTGCCAAGCCGTTGTCTTGGGTGGTTGCTCGACCAAGATCAGGTCGGCACCTACTTGATCCAGAGAGCGCAACTGAGCGTATAGCGCCTGGGCATAGGCTTGCGGGTCAGAGGGCATGCGCGTAGTAAACACGCCCTCACTGCCCAACCTTTCCGATTGCAAACCTTCTGTTTGCAATATTTCTGTTTGCAATATTTCTGCTTGCAATGCCGTTGTTTGTACTACTTCTTTATCGATCGCCAAGCTCACGACCTGTCGTTGCTTTGCCCGAAGCGCCGCCATTGTCTCGGCAAGTACCTCACGTTCTATCAGTGCCAGCGGTGTGCGCGGCGCGTAGTGCGCATCCAAACTTCCTGAGACACGCGGGGCTGCATGATCCGTTGTCGCCAGCGGGCGACCTAATACCTTCTCCAACTGATGCACGCTGATCTGACCGGGACGTAGTAGCACCGGCCCCTGCGTGTCGAGTCGCGTCAGATCGATGATGGTCGACTCGATCCCCACCTCACAAGGGCCACCATCGAGTACAGCTGAAACTGGCCCAACACCGGGCTCACCTAATTCATCAATCACATGCTGCACAGTCGTGGGACTGACGCGGCCGAAGCGATTCGCTGACGGTGCCGCAATACCGCCTTGCCCACCACGAAACAATTTCAGTACGGCTTGCGCAACAGGATGCGATGGGCAGCGCACACCAATCGAGTCTTGACCACCGGTGATGACATCATCGACACCTGGGGCGCGTTTAAGTATCAGTGTGAGTGGCCCCGGCCAGAATGCTGCTATCAGTTGTTGAGCTACAGGCGGGATATCGATGGCCCAGTGCGACAGATCCGCATCGCGCGCCACATGGACGATTAATGGGTGATTGGAAGGCCGACCTTTGGCACTGAATATCGCTGCGACCGCCGCAGGGTTATCCGCATCGGCGGCCAAGCCATACACAGTTTCGGTGGGTATCGCGACGAGTTTGCCTTCTTCAAGCAAACGCGCGGCCTGAGCGATAGCGTCAGGACCTGCTGTCATCAAGAGGCAAGACCCAGCAGACCGCAAGCGCTAGCGCAGTGCGCCTCGGCTTCAGCAAGAGTGCTTGCGACGAAAGTGACATGCCCCATCTTGCGACCACGGCGCGGCTCGTCTTTGCCATACAGATGAAGATTGGCACCCGGTAGCGCGAGTAGTGCTTCCCATGCCGGCTCACGTGGAAGATCGTCGCCCGCTACGAACCACAGATCGCCCAGTAGATTGAGCATGACAGCAGGCGAATGCTGACGCACATCGCCGAGTGGCAACTTCGCCATGGCACGCGCCTGCTGCGCAAACTGACTCGTAACGCAGGCATCAATCGTGTAGTGACCGCTGTTATGGGGTCGTGGTGCCATTTCATTGACCACCAGCGAGCCATCACTCAAAACAAAAAACTCAATGCACAGCACACCGACATACTCAAGTTGCGCGATGATCTCCAGCGTCGCGGCCTGCGCGCGTGCCGCACATTCAGACGTGACATTCGGGCTTGGTACGGTCGTAGTGAACAGAATGCCGTCGCGGTGGACATTTTCTGCAATCGGGTAAACCAGAGCCTGACCATCTGCACCACGCACAGCGAGTACGGATACTTCATAGGCCAGTGGCAGCATCTTCTCCAGTACGCAAGGCACTTGCTGCATCTGTGCAAACGCAGCGACAACCTCTGCGCGCGTACGAACACGTGCCTGACCTTTACCGTCGTAACCCATCCGTGCGGTTTTCAGAATGCCGGGGAACAGATCGTCTGGTAAGGCATCAATATCTGCCTGCGAGGTGATCGAACGATGCGGCGCTGGCATCACGCCTGAACGTTGCGCGCACTGCGCAAAGAAGGCTTTTTCTGCCATACGGTCTTGTGCGACCGATACCGCTGTAGCGGCGGGGGCGACGAAAGCCTGCTGCGCCAGTTGCGACAAACTCTGTGCGGGTACGTTTTCGAATTCGGTGGTGATAGCAACGCACTGCTCACCCAGCTCTGCCAATGCCTTGGGGTCGGTGTAAGCAGCCACCAGCAAATGATCTGCTGCGTGTCCGGCTGGGCAATCAGCCACAGGCTCGAGCACCGCGACCTTGAACCCCATCGCCTGTGCTGCATGCACAAACATACGGCCTAGCTGGCCACCACCCATCACACCAAGCCAGGTCGAGGGATGTGCGGCCGGAACGAAACTGTCGCTCGGGTCGCTGTGGGTCATGTGGGTAATTTCATCGCCTGCGCAGCTTCGGTCTGCTGCCGACGATACTGCTGAAGTCGCTCGGAAAGCGCCGCATCATTCAGCGCGAGGATAGCCACAGCAGCCAACGCTGCATTCGCTGCACCGGCCTCACCAATAGCAAAGGTGGCGACGGGTATACCTTTAGGCATCTGCACAATTGATAGCAGCGAATCTTCGCCACGCAGGTACTTGGATGGTACGGGCACACCGAGCACCGGCACGATGGTCTGCGCCGCGATCATGCCGGGTAAGTGCGCAGCACCGCCGGCACCTGCGATGATTGCACGCAAGCCGCGCTCACCCGCCGCTTTGGCATAAGCAAACATTTGATCCGGCATGCGATGCGCAGAGACCACCTGCGCCTCATGCGGGATATCGAATTCTTTCAAGATCGCCACCGCGTGCTGCATCACGTCCCAATCCGACGACGATCCCATCACTACGCCAATCAAGGGCTTGTTTTGTGTGCTCATCTTAGTCCTTCAATTCATTGCCGGTCAGTCGCTGCAATGCCTCGCGGTACTTGGCACCGGTTTTTTCAATCGTTTTTTCAATCACCTCGGCGGGTAGCGCCGGCGCTGGGGCGGTCTTGTTCCAATCCGTCAGCGTCTCAAGATAGTCACGCACGAACTGTTTATCGAAAGACGGCGGCGATATGCCCTCGGCATATGAATCCGCTGGCCAGAAGCGCGAAGAGTCTGCCGTGAGTACCTCATCCATCAGGTGCAACTTGCCGTGCTCATCCAAGCCAAACTCGAACTTGGTATCGGCAATGATGATGCCACGCGTTGCCGCATAGTCGGCTGCGGTCTGATAGAGCTGAATACTGACGGTACGGATTTGCTCCGCCAGGTCTTTGCCAATACGACTGACCATGTCATCGAAGCTGATGTTCTCGTCATGCTCGCCCAGATCCGCTTTGGCCGCAGGCGTAAAAATGGGCTGCGGTAGTTTCGCCGCGAGTTTAAGACCGGCGGGTAGTGGAATGCCACACACTGCACCACTGCTTTGATAATCCTTCCAACCAGAGCCGATCAGGTAGCCGCGCACTACGGCCTCCACCAAAATCGGTTGCAGACGTTTTGCGACCACGGCACGTCCGCGCACTTGCGATATTTCATCGCTTGCTACAACCGTCTCAGGCGCTACGCCAGTGAGATGATTGGGTACGATATGCCCCAGCTTGTCGAACCAAAAATCCGACATCTGATTGAGTACCTTGCCTTTACCCGGAATCGGCTCGTTCATCACCACATCAAAGGCAGACAGGCGGTCGGAGGTAACGATCAACAGCTTGTCGTCACCCACCGCGTAGTTATCACGCACCTTGCCTCTACCCAACAGCGGCAGGCTCTTGATGCTTGATTCATAAAGACTGTTCATGACACTCATTCCTGATAATGCACTGGAGCTCGGCTTGCAGTAAGCGCGGCAGTAGACAACTACTTCACCAACTGCGCTAACTCACCCTTCTTGTAGCGGTCCGCAACTTTGTCGAGCGAGACTGGCTTGATCTTGCCAGCCTGACCTTCGCAGCCGAATGACACATAGCGCGCCTTGCACACCTGTTTTGCTGCTTCACGCGCTGGCTTCAAGTAGTCACGCGGATCGAATTTCGATGGATTTTCAAACATGAAGCGGCGGATTGCGGCCGTCATCGCCAGACGGATATCAGTGTCGATATTAATTTTTCGCACACCATGGCGGATGCCTTCCTGAATCTCTTCAACCGGCACACCATAGGTTTCTTTCATGTCGCCGCCGAACTGACGAATCTCGGCCAACAATTCTTGTGGCACCGAGGAAGAGCCGTGCATCACCAAATGGGTGTTAGGGATGCGCATATGAATTTCCTTGATCCGGTCAATCGCCAGAATATCGCCAGTCGGCTTGCGCGAAAACTTGTATGCACCGTGCGAAGTACCAATCGCAATCGCGAGTGCGTCACATTGGGTCTGACGTACAAAGTCTGCTGCCTGATCGACATCGGTCAGCAACTGCTCGCGGGTCATGGTGCCTTCTGCGCCATGACCATCCTCTTTGTCACCCATCATGGTTTCCAAAGAACCGAGCACACCGAGTTCTGCCTCAACCGTTACGCCAATCGCATGCGAAAACTCGACCACTTTCTTCGATACTTCGACGTTGTACTCATAGCTGGCAACACTCTTGCCATCTTCCATCAGCGAACCATCCATCATCACTGAGGTAAAGCCGGACTTGATCGCCGCCATACATACTGCGGGTGACTGACCATGGTCTTGGTGCATCACTACCGGAATATGCGGATAGGCTTCGACCGCGGCTTCAATCAGATGACGCAGAAAAGCTTCACCCGCATATTTGCGCGCGCCTGCCGACGCTTGCATGATCACAGGTGCATTCACCTCATCTGCAGCCTGCATAATCGCAGTGACCTGCTCCAGATTATTGACATTGAATGCGGGTAGCCCGTAGCCGTGTTCTGCGGCGTGATCGAGCAACTGGCGCATAGATACGAGAGCCATCAAAATCTCCTAAATTATTTACCGGTTTCCAATTTGCGTAATCTTCAATGCGTTGGTGCCGCCCACCTGCCCCATGGGCTCGCCCCAGGTCACGACAATCATGTCGCCCTTATCGACCAAGCCTTTTTCTAGCAGTGTTTTTTCTACCTCGGCGAGGACCGCATTACGATCGTTTGAGCTACTCGGTAGCTGCATCGGGTACACGTTTCGGAACAATGAGGTCTTGCGCTGCGTACCGAGGTTCGGTGTCATTGCGTAGATCGGGATATCGACATCGTGCCGGCTCATCCACAGCGCGGTCGAACCGGATTCGGTGAACGCAACAATGGCGCGTACCCGCAGATGATGTGCGGTGAACAGAGCACCATAAGCAATCGACTGATCGATCCGGGTGAAGGTGACGTTCATGAAATCTGTATCGAGCGAACTGAGCTCGGACTTCTCGGCCTCGATACAGACCGCCGCCATCGTCTCAACCGTCTCAATCGGGTACTTGCCCGCTGCAGTCTCTGCTGATGCCATCACCGCATCGGTACCATCCAGCACCGCGTTGGCAACATCAGAGACCTCAGCGCGGGTCGGCACCGCGTTCTGAATCATGGATTCCATCATCTGGGTCGCGGTAATCACCAACTTGTTGGAAGCGCGCGCCATGCGAATCATGCGCTTTTGCAGCGCTGGTACAGCAGCGTTACCTACCTCAACCGCGAGATCACCACGTGCCACCATAATGCCGTCAGAGGCATCGAGAATTTCTTGCAGATTAGGGATCGCTTCGGCACGCTCGATCTTCGCAATCATGCGGGCGCGATGACCATAGGGCTCGCCAGCAATGGTGGCAAGTTGTCGCGCCATCGCCATATCGGTCGCATTTTTAGGGAAGGACACAGCCACATAGTCCGCGCCCAAACGCATCGCGGTCTTGATGTCATCCATGTCTTTCGCGGTCAGCGCTGGAGCCGACAGACCACCACCCTGCTTGTTGATACCTTTGTTGTTCGAGAGCTCGCCACCGATTTTTACCGTGGTGAAGATCTGGTGACCAGCGATACGCTCGACATTCAGCACGATCAAGCCATCGTTTAGCAACAGCACATCACCCGGGTTCAGATCTTTGGGTAGCTCTTTGTAATCTAGACCGACGCGCTCTTGATCACCGAGTTCGCACTCGGCATCCAGAATGAATTTGTCGCCCTTGGCGAGTTGTATCTTGCCGTCTTTGAATTTGCCGACACGAATCTTGGGACCTTGCAAATCGGCCATGATCGCAATCTCGCGGCCACAGGTGGCCGCGGCGTCACGCACCATCTGCGCGCGCTCGACATGGTCTTCCGCCTTACCGTGTGAGAAATTCAATCGCACGACATCGACGCCGGCAGCGATCATGCGCTCCAGAATCTCCAGCGTGCTTGAGGCCGGACCAATCGTGGCAACAATCTTGGTAGCGCGCTGTTTCATGTTTTTGGTCCTATTATTCAGCGAAGGATTTCAGCGATTAGCGCGCTGTTCGAGTATTTCAACCGACGGTAGTACGCGGCCCTCTAAAAATTCTAGAAAGGCTCCGCCACCGGTCGAGATGTAACCTACTTTGTCGGTAATGCCATATTTCGAGATGGCTGCCAGCGTATCGCCGCCACCTGCAATCGAAAACCCGTGCGAATCAGCAATTGCCTTCGCCAATGTTTCGGTGCCATGACCGAACTGGTCGAACTCAAACACGCCGACCGGGCCATTCCACACGATCGTGCCTGCATCCAACAAAAGTGCTGCGAGTGCGTTCGCTGTCTCTGGTCCGATGTCGAGAATCATGTCGTCGTCAGCCACGTCTCGCGCCGACTTCACCACTGCCGCAGCGTCTGGTGCGAAGGTTTTGGCGCACACCACATCGGTCGGAATGGGCACACTTGCACCGCGCTGCTGCATCAAGGCGATGATGGCCTTTGCTTCGTCAACCAACTCCGCCTCTGCCAAGGATTTACCGATGGGCAGCCCCGCGGCCAGCATGAAGGTGTTGGCGATACCGCCGCCAACGATGAGTCGATCGACCTTCTCAGCCAGTGATTTCAAAATCGTGAGTTTGGTCGAGACTTTTGAGCCGGCGACGATGGCCACCAAAGGGCGCGCCGGATGGCTGAGCGCTTTACCCAGCGCATCTAGCTCCGCTGCCAGCAAAGGGCCGGCGCACGCCACCGGTGCGAATTTCGCAACCCCATGCGTTGTTGCCTCAGCACGATGCGCTGTACCGAAAGCATCGTTGACATACACATCGCACAGCGCGGCGATCTTTTGCGCCAGTTCGTCGTTGTTCTTCTTCTCACCTTTATTGACGCGGCAGTTCTCGAGCAGCACCAGCTCACCCGGATTGACGTCGACACCGTCGACCCAGTTCGACTTCAATGGCACGGGTCGGCCCAGCAATTCGGATAAACGCTTCGCGATTGGTGCCAGCGAATCCTCTGGCTTGAACTCGCCCTCGGTCGGCCGACCCAGATGGGAAGTCACCATCACCGCGGCGCCCGCGCCGAGCGCGGCCTGAATCGCAGGTACCGAAGCGCGAATACGCGTCTCCTCGGTAATATTGCCGGCGTCATCCAGCGGCGCATTGAGGTCTGATCGGATGAACACGCGCTTGCCGCGCAGTTGGTCTTGTTGAATGAGGTCAGTCAGGCGCTTGAACTGCATGGGTGAGGTGGCGGATTTAAAGGTGGAAAGCCCTCCATTTTACCGCAGCAGGTGTTGTCCAAAACGGTTGTCAGATGGACATGGCGGCGGCGCTCAAAGCCAAACCCGAAGCACGGTGTAGCAGGCCATGCCCATGGCCAACGTGCCCAACATATGACGCGTTAGCAGGAAAAAAATCGTGGCCACAATCGCCGCGATCAGCTTGATGTTGAGCCAGGGCTCGACCAAAACGCCCTGGACCATCAACAGATCCGGCGCAATGATGGCCGACAAGGCAACCGCAGGCACATGCGACAGCGAGCGCTGTATCCAATTCGGCATACGACGAGAGCCGCCGACCATGAAGAAGAAACTACGCGTAATGAGGGTGCCCGCCGTCATCAGGAGCAGCAGAAACAGGTACTCGGGCCACGACATCGTCATACCTTGTCCTTCGGTTTAACCAGTAGCTGCTCGGCGAATACTGCAGCCACGATCCCGAGCAACATCGCAGTCACCAGCCCGAGGCGATAAGGCCATTGGACGGTCGCCACGGCTACCGTGCACGCGACCACCACGCCCACAATCGTCGGGCGATTTCTGAGCAGCGGTATGGCAATTGCCAGCAAAGCCAATGAGCCGGCGAAACCAATGCCCCAGCTCGCGGGTATCTGCTGCGCGAGAAAAATGCCAGTCAGGGAGCCGAACTGCCAAGCCAACCAGTTCGATACGGCCAAACCGCTGAAATAGCCTTGCTTACCGAGAGGCTTACCCACGGTGTGCGTCGGGAAACGCTGCGGGAAAAAGCCCATCACCAAATCGACATTGTTGTAGCCGTACCAGAGCCGTTTGCGCCAGCTGAGGTGCTGGAAATGCGGGCCGATCACCGCACTAAAGATCACGAAACGCAAATTCACCATGAACGCGGTGAAAGCGATCACCCACACTGGCGCACCGGCGGCAATCAGTGGCAGCACCGCCAGCTGTGCCGAGCCGGCATACACCACCAGGGTCATCAGCAAGGACTGCCACAGCGACAAGCCGGACTGCATCATGGCAGCGCCTGTCACCACGCCCCAGGCAAATAAACCGGGCACGGTCTGCGTGCTGGCGCGCACGGCGTCGAAGAAAGCGGAACGTTCACGCTCGGTAGCTTGCGCGTCGTCGAGGGACTGGGGTGTCATGGTCAGGGCTGAGCCGCCGATCAGGACGACCGGTCGGGATAGCAAGCGAATAAGCCACTATTCTAACGAGCAAGCCGCCGGAGGCATTGAATCCGCTAGAATCCCGGCTTTGCATTGATGAATTAATCGGAGATAGACCATGTCCATGGCCGACCGCGACGGCAAAATCTGGAAAGACGGCAAGCTCGTCGACTGGCGTGACGCCAACCTGCATATGCTCACGCATAGCCTGCATTACGGCATGGCGGTTTTTGAGGGCGTACGCGCATATAAAACCGTTGATGGAACAGCGATTTTCCGTCTGCGTGAGCACACGCAGCGGCTGTTCAACTCGGCCAAGATTTTCCAGATGGCGATTCCATTCGATATGGAAACGCTGATCGAAGCGCAAAAGGAAGTGGTGCGGGCAAATCAGCTCGAATCCTGCTACCTGCGCCCCCTGGTCTGGATCGGCTCGGAAAAAATGGGCGTGTCGGCACGCGGCAACACCATCCATGTCGGCATCGCTGCATGGCCTTGGGGTGCGTATCTTGGGGAAGAAGGTCTGCAGCGCGGCATCCGCGTCAAAACCTCCTCATTTACCCGTCACCACGTGAATGTCTCGATGGTGCGTGCCAAAGCCAGTGGCTACTACATCAACTCGATTCTCGCTAACCAGGAAGTCACTACCGAGGGCTATGACGAGGCGCTGCTGCTCGACACTGATGGCTATGTGTCCGAGGGCGCAGGCGAGAATGTCTTCCTGATCCGTAACGGCAAAATCTATACTCCAGATTTGGCCAGCTGCCTCGACGGCATTACGCGTGACGCAGTGCTGACGATGGCGCGCGATCTCGGCATCGAGGTGATTGAAAAACGCATCACACGCGATGAGTTGTACTGCGCGGATGAAGCCTTCTTCACCGGCACCGCCGCTGAGATCACACCCATTCGCGAACTCGATAACCGTCAGATTGGTATCGGTAGTCGTGGCCCGGTTACCGAGAAACTGCAGTCGCTGTTTTTTGATGTGGTGGCCGGTAAGGCCCCCCAGTACCAACACTGGTTGACCCGTGTTTGATCAATTCATCTTCAGGAGCTAGCCATGACACAGCCGGCGCAAGCGATCGAACTTGATGGCAAGGATTTGCCCGCTCACTGTCCGAATAAATCGACGCCGATCTGGTCTTCCCATCCGCGCGTGTCGCTCGATTTCGATGCGCATGGGCACGCCAAGTGCCCCTACTGCGGCACCGCTTACGCGCTCAAAGATGGCGCGCATGCGCACTCGCACTGATGTGAATGCCACTGCCACGCAAACCTCTCGCCAGCGCTGAAGACGTCGAGAACGCGTTCTACGACGCGATGGCGCGCGCCGATCTTGAAATGATGATGGCGCTGTGGGCAGATGACGAAGAAATTTTTTGCGTGCATCCCGGCGCACCGAGATTGCAGGGACAGACAGCGATCCGCGAGTCATTTGAAATGATTTTCGAACGCGGCCCGGTGCATATCCGACCGCACCATCTGCACGTGGCCCATAGCGTTGGCTGCGCAGTCCACAGCCTGATCGAAGAGATCAAAGCGCCCGACGACCCCAACTGGCAAGAGGCACACATCGTGGCCACCAACGTGTACATCAAGACACCGCAAGGTTGGCGCATGGTGTCGCACCACGGCTCGCTAGCGCCGGGGCGAGCACCCGAGACACCGGTCGTAACGACACTAGGCGTGCTGCACTAGCACCACGGATGAGCAACTACCGCCCACCCGTCTGGTTACCCGGCGGCCACTTGCAAACTATCTGGGCCGCAAAAATGCTCTCCCATCCAGATCTCACCTTGAAACGTGAGCGCTGGAGTACACCGGATGATGACTTCATTGATGTCGATTTCGTTGAAGGCTTGCCCGGCAAACCCTTCTTGGTGCTGTTTCATGGCTTGGAGGGTTCCTCCGATAGTCACTATGCGCGTGCATTGCTATCGACGATAGAGGCGATGGGCTGGTCCGGCGCGGTACCGCATTTCCGTGGTTGTTCTGGCGAGCTGAACAAAGCGCCTCGCTTTTATCACTCTGGTGATGCCGAAGAGATTGACTGGATTCTGCGCCGGCTGCAACAACATCCACTGGCACGCAATGCCTCCAACTTTTTCTCGGCCGGTGTATCACTCGGTGGTAATGCATTGTTACGCTGGCTGGGCACGCGCGAGGAAGATGCCGACTTTGTCGAAGCGGCAGTCGCAATCTCTGCACCACTTGATTTAAGTGCAGGCGGCAAAGCCCTATCGAGTGGCTTCAACATGATCTACACGCGCAGCTTCCTGCAAACGCTCAAACCCAAATGCCTGGAAAAATTAACTCAGTATCCCAAGCTGTTTGATCGTGATCGGATGCTGGCGGCACGCAACCTGTATGAGTTCGACAACGTAGTCACCGCACCGCTGCATGGCTTCCGCGACACCGATGATTACTGGCATCGCGCTAGCAGCAAGCACGTGCTCTCCAACATCACGGTACCGACGCTGGTACTCAACGCGCGTAATGATCCGTTTTTGCCAGCGCGCTATTTACCGCGGCAGGCTGCTGATCCGGTCATTCTCGAATATCCGAAGCACGGCGGTCATGTCGGCTTCGTACGCGGCAACTTCCCGGGCGCACTAGACTGGCTACCACGCCGTATCGTTCGATTTTTCTCTGAACAAGTCCAGCTTCAAGAAAAAATTCCCGAACTGGTTCGGTAGAATCTTTTGCAGACATATCAGTAATGGATGAGATCGTCCGCCAAGCACTCGCCAAATGGCCGAATGTGCCTGACTGTTATGGTTGGCTGGCGCTGGATGCGCGCGGCGCGTTTCGTATGCGTGACGCCGCCGCACAGGTCGCAAATGCGCCGGGCGATGTGATTCGCCACCCCGCGCTGCTGTCCTTCATCTATCGCAACTACCTGCGAAACGATGACGGTGCCTGGTATTTTCAGAATGGTCCGCAGCGGGTCTATGTTCAACTTGAACAGACGCCCTTCATCTCACGCACAGACCCAATCCACGGCTTCATCACGCACGACGGTTCCTCGATGACGCCGATTGAACGCGTCTGGATCACGGGTGAAGGCAGGCTTATCCTTGGCTCGGGTGAACGGATCGCGATGATTGATGATCGTGATCTTGCCGAGTGTCTGCCACTACTGCGCGTGGAAGGTGAGCCGGTGGATGATACGTTTCTGCTTGAATGGTTAAACAACCCTCGGGGCGAGCTGCAATTTCTCTGCGGCGAAAGTCTGCTACCGGTTCATGCACTGCATGACGAGAACCTTGGCACAGTACTGGGCTTCAATCCGAGTCCTGCGACGGCCAAGTAAAAGATTACTTCTTTCGTTGCGACATGATGTCGCGCCAACTCGCCTGCAATTCGCGTTCACGCGCATCGATAATGGCGAGATCATGAAACGCTGCATCAGGTGCAGTGCGCGCAATGCGTAGCTGCTCCAGCGCCGCCGGTACTGCACCGCTGATTGCGTAGAACTCGGCCAGTGCCATGTGCTGTAGCGCCTGTTTATTCAGTTCGGCATAGGCGCGCGCTAGCGCTTTATGTATGCCTGCATCCTGCCGATAAATTTGCGCCTGATCGCGCAAAAAACTGGTGGCATCTTGTGTGCGCCCAGCGGCGAGTAAAGCCTCGGCATATTGCATCGATAATCCGCGCGATAGCGGGAAGCGGTTACGCCCATCAGCAGCGAGAGTTACTGCTTGCTGCGCCTGACCATTAGCCAGCGCCACATCCACCTCCAAACCAAGGAGCAATACCGAAGGTGCCAAACTCGGCTTGCGCTCGACTTCGGTATGCATCTCTCCCAGTAGCGCAAGCGCCTGCGTCATTTCGCGTTGGCGCAAGGCCAACATCACTAACCCATAGCGCGCACCCAGTACTTGTGCGCGCGTGCCCTGCTTGATCTGTTCCCCAAACACGACTGATGCATCGCGCCAGCCACGCGGCGTATCGTCTTGCAAAACGCGCAGCCGCGCCTTCACCAATGAGAAATCCAGGCTGTCTACACGCTGCCGATACGGCATGTCACGGACGCGAGCTTCAATGTCTGCGATCCGCTCGGTGGTGAGTGGGTGAGTACGCAACCAGGCTGGCATGTTGTCGCTGCGATTACGACTGGCGTTCTGCAAGCGACCAAAAAAATTCACCATTCCGGTCGCTTCAAATCCACCACCGTTCAGAATACTGAGCCCGATCCGGTCTGCCTCTCGTTCTGCGTCACGCCCAAAACTCAGCCGACGCTGCGCCGCCACACCGGTGCCCCCCATCATTGCCGCCATGCCAAGATCGGGGCTGGTGCGCATCGCCAGCGCCCCGAGCAGTAAACCTGCGATCGGCAGCAGCGCGTCCTGCTTCTGATTGCCGATCATGCGTGCAATGTGACGCTGTGAAACGTGGCCGATCTCGTGGGCCATCACCGAAGCAAGCTCAGATTCAGATTGTGACGCCAGCACCAATCCGCTATTGGCACCAATAAAGCCACCCGGCAGCGCGAACGCATTCAGCGTGGGATCGCGCACTGCAAAGAAAAAGAAATCGTAATCTGCCTCGCCACGCGCATCCGGTATGGCCGCCAGCAAACTATTCCCAAACTGATTCAAATAATCGAGCGTCGGAGGATCGCTCATATAGGCCGGATCGCGCCGGATACCATTCATGATGTCTTCGCCAAGCTTGCGCTCTTGCAGCGGGGATAGTTCTGCACTATCGCCACCCCCGAGGTTGGGCAGTCCCTGCGCATGAATCGTGGCAGGCGCCAAAAACACGGGCGCAGAGAGCGTCACTAGCGCCGCAGTAAGCACGCGCAACCCCAAAGACCAGCCGGATGAATGGATCGGTTTAACCATGGTGCTATGATACTCGCAACATCTTTTTCACTCTCGTGGTCCATCGCGGGAGTAGCCCTAGCCATGAACGCGAAATCGAATCATCCCCTGCATGAAAACCACCACGGCGGCCTGACCCATTTCGATGAGGGAGGGCAAGCGCATATGGTGGATGTCGGCGCCAAGCGAGAAACGCATCGCGTGGCGATCGCCAGCGGCATCATCAGCATGAAACCTTCCACCCTCGGCGTAGTGATGGACGGCACTGCCAAAAAAGGGGACGTGCTCGGGATTGCGCGCATCGCAGCAATCATGGCAGCAAAACGCACCAGCGATCTGATTCCACTTTGCCACCCGCTTGCGCTCACCCGCGTCGCGGTTGAATTCACCATCGACGAAGCCGATTCCAGCATCATGTGCAACGCACAAGTCGAAACGCATGGGAAAACGGGTGTCGAGATGGAAGCGCTTACGGCCGTGCAAGTCGGCCTGCTGACGATTTACGACATGTGCAAAGCGATTGATCGTGGCATGGTGATGTCCGATATCCGTGTGATGGAGAAGCACGGCGGGAAATCGGGGAGTTGGAAGGTTGAGTAATTGTTTGATGCGCACGGAAAACTGAAATTCTTCTTGTGACTCCCACCTCACGAAAAATATGCGCGCAGGGCCTTGGGGCCATTGTCTTGCTGACTGTCTTGGCTTGCTCTTCAGTAAATGCAGGAGCCGCCAGCTTGTTCGGCGATTTGTCGTGTCAAGCTTGGACTGATTTGGAGCATTCAAGAAAAAAAACCTGGACGAACGCGTTCCTCGCACCGCTCAGCTTGACTCACCAAGGTCTTAAAAAATCTGCGCCAGATCGATACAACGACGATCCCAACGCCGCTGAGCCTGCAATCGCCAGCATTGACAAGTTTTGCCTCTCAAACCCGAAACTTGGCCCGGCAGAGGGCGCTGTTTCCTATCTGGACGCGCTGATCGGTAACTGAGTTAGTGTTTTCTAGCCGAGGCTAAAGAAACCGGAGCGCCTGCCGATTCAAATGGAAATAAGTGCGCAGAAATAGAGGGAAATCATCGGTTAGCCCATGGCCAGCAATAATTTGGCTACTGGCTCGCGGCGGCAATTCCTTCGATCACGGCGCGGCAGATACCCCTTTGGTCCTGGAAAACCATGAGCCGAATCACACAATCCCGAACTGCTGCAAATCCTGAGGGATCGGCTGAGCCATTCTCACATGACCTGTTGGGGTCAGGTGCATGGATTTTGCCGCTGGTTTTGGCTACGCTGCTGGTTTACATGGAGTTCAAGAAAAGTACCTCGCGCGGCAAATTTGCGCTCGGGCTGCTCATGATTACCGGCCTGATGATTATTCTGGTACCCATGTTTGGCTCTCTGCTTCTAGCACTTGCCATGTTTGGCTTGATCATCAGTATTCTTGAGAGCATGCATTACTGATTCAACGCATAATCCTGCGACAAGCATAATCAATTAGCGTTTCCGCGACATCGCCCGTCTGCGCAGGTACCCACTGCGGATTCGATACCAACTCTGAGCTAATGACAGCACCACCCTCATCTGCCTCAGGATAGAGCGTGACCCACATCACACGCGACTGCCGAAATCGACAGTCAAATTCAACCTGGGTGCGGATCGACAAAGCGCCCTGCTCATTTCTCTTTGCAAGATTCTGCAACTGCCACACGTACACGAGGTAACCCTTTCGGGTCATGCCCTCGGTATCCAGCAAATAGTGATTGCCCTGCGCATCCGTGGTGACTGACGACATGACCGCCGCTTGCGCAGATATCACGCCAGCGAACCAGAAGATGATGGCGACAATGAGGCGATGATTGCTGATAAACATAAGTGCTGAGTAGCCCAGTTGAAGGGATCGTTGAATTCAGGGTCTGCCAAGACTTGTTGCCGAACAGGATTTACACTGCGTAGCTTAAACTACTACGCCTGTTGATCTAATTCGCTTCGCCCAAACGCAATAAAATTGTCTTTTTAATACACAATACGCGCGGCCAATTTCACTTTGCTAGCCAATATTCCAGCGCCCGATACCAAGCGGGCCTTCTACCTAATGCTCTTGATCACCACAGTCATCAAACTGTGGCTGGCAGCGTTTTTCCCGTTCATCGGCGATGAGGCGTATTTTTATCAGTGGGGCGCGCATCTTGATTGGGGCGGTTACTACGACCATCCACCTATGGTGGGTTGGTGGCTATGGGGTCTTCAGCAATTGTCCTCTCACCCCTTGGTGCTTCGTCTACCCGCAGTGATGCTGTGGATAGTAATCACCTTTGGCATGATGGATTTGTTTTCCCGTCTGCTACCCGAACAGTCCGAGCGTCGCTGGCTACTCGGCAGCCTATTTCTGGCGTTACCCTTTACTTGGGCTTTCAATCTGATCACGACAGATACGCCGCTAGTCCTGTTTCTGTTTTTTTCTGGCTATGCCTTCATACGTGCAGAACAAGAAAAAAAATCGCGGTGGTACGCCGCGAGTGGCGTTCTGCTCGGGCTGGCGCTACTGTCCAAATACTTTGCTGGCCTGCTTGCCATCACTTATGCGATTTATCTATTGCCACGGCGGGGCGGCATAGCTCGGCTAGTGCTGGTGGCTGTCTGCGCGCTACCTTTCATGCTGCTAAATCTGGCATGGAACGCAAGCCACTGCTGGAACAATTTCCTGTTCAACTTGATCAATCGGAATCAAGACGCGCATTTTTCATTTTTGCAGGTTGCGCAGTACTTTTTGATGCTGGTCTATCTCGTCACACCATGGACAGCTATCGCTTTATGGCGAAGTGTACGCGTAGGAAAATCGCCTGATCAGCCAATAGACGTCGCACTTGCTTCCGGAACGTATGCGTCTGCATCAAATAATGCTGAACAAACAGACGACGTTAGCAGATCAAGCCCTCTCACCGCAGGTAACGAAAAGACTACGCGTACGATCACCGCGCTATTCGTGGTGCCATTCAGCCTGTTTCTTCTGCTCTCTTTTTATAAAGAAATCGGCTTACATTGGTTGCTTGGCTTCGTCCCGTTCGTGTTTTTATTTGCAGCAGTTCACCTACGCGATGAAACACTACAGCGCCACAAAAAATGGGCTTTATGGTTTGGTCTACCTCATCTCCTCTTGGTTCTGAGCCTGACGCATCTTCCGGTAGATACATTCAAGTCACTTCGACTTCATGCCGATATCGTATTGAACCGCCAAGGTAAAGAGGTTGTGCTCGACTTGAAAAAAGATATCCCCGCCGATACGATGCTGATGACTCCCTCCTACAGTCAGTCATCACTACTGGCGTATCACGCACAGTCTTATGTACCCGTATTTGGATTTGGCAGCTTTCATGCACGGTTTGATGACCCGATCACAGATTTCCGCGAGCTTGATGGAAAAAATATCCGCATTGCCAGCACCAGACCGATCGACGCGGCAGCATGGCAGGAATTTTTTACGCACTTGACTGTTCAAGAGCGAATGATTGATGGGGCGCGCTTCTGGGTAGCCGATGGAGAGGGCTTCCGATTTGAGCCTTATCGAACACAAGTGCTAAGTAAAATCGCAGACCGCTTTTATAAGGTGCCGAGTTGGCTACCGCTTTATGGTTGTCGCTTCCTCGAGATGTACGATTTCATCTGAAGGAAAACTTCTTGTGCCCGAGATAGCTGGTAAACACGGGCACCGCGACACCAACGGCATGTGCGATTTCTGGCACCCATTGCGTGACACCAGCGATAGGCAGTAAGTAGTACAGCGCCATGCTAATTGCCCAGGTCTGCAGTACTGCGACGCCATTGACCATTACAAAGAACATAGCGCTGCGTTGAACTGATTGACTGCTTTGCGTGAAGACGAAGCTACGAGCCAGAATAAAAGCGGTCACCATACCGGTGAGATACGCCAATACCACCGCGCTGGAAAAATCCAGCCAACGGTTATAAATAATGCGCGAACCGAAATTAACTGCAGCTGCCAGCCCACCCGTGAGCAAGAAGCCGAGAAACTGACGGTTCATGAAGCTGCGAATCATTGCGGCTCACCTCGCACTGCATCGCGCGCCATTTGGCGACCAAAGCCTATGCTTTCAGAGATGCCGCGATCTTCCGGATAGTAGTAGGAGGTATCTGCTACCCAAAGCCCGCGCACGGGTAAAGCAACCGGCGGCAAGCGATCAAGATACCCAGGCTCACAGATCGGCTGCGCATGACGGTAGCGACTGGCACGAATATCGATAAAGTCCTCATCCTGTAATGACGGATTAATGGTTTGCAGATAGCGCTTCACCTTATTAATGAACACTTCATCTGGTTCGGCATATTTAGGATGCTCACCAGGCATGTAAAACGGCACATACACAATGGCGTGATCAAGTGGGCGTAGGTTCGAGTACTCAACTAGCCCCGGAATATCCATCTCGGGATCGTTCACATTCAGCCAGAAATTCTCGGTCAGGCGCTGGCGCAGTTTGGCGATAACGCAAACTACCGCGATGTTTCGCATGGCATTGAATTTCTGCGCTACATCCGCGGGCAGGTCGGGGATCAGTCGCGTCACAAAGGGCAGTGGTACCGTGCTGATCACCTTATCAAACGCGTCGGTACCTGATTCCGTCTCAACGCCGGTAACACCACCCTGCGTGATGCTGACACGACGCGCTGGCGAGCGTAGCCGGATTTCACCACCATGCTGTTCGATATCTGCTTTCATCGCATTCAGCAACGTAGTGGACCCACCCTCGAGATAGCCAAGCTTCTCGCGGAACAGGTCATAGCGCGAACGCCCGATGCGTCGGATACGACTCCAAATCCATGCCGCTGACAGGTTGTTAGCGTAATCGTAGAACTTGTAATCAAACAGTCGTCGCCACAGCACTTCCCATGCTTCATGACCAACCCAGCGCTTGATCCAGGCACTGGCTTCCACATGATCCAATGTTCGCCAGTTGGTGCGCTTAGTACTCAGGAATGCGTGCAAGCCATAGCGAAATTTAGCGACGAATGACAGACCTCGGAATCCGAGTAAGGCGAAAGGATTACCCCATGGCTGCAAGCGACGCTGATACCAGTAACCCATTTTTGTTTCGACCCAGCGCATCTTGTTAGCGATGCCGAGCTCATCGAGTATTTGCAGAAAGGCGTGATCCGAGGTGCAATGAAAATGGTAATAACGTTCGATCTGCAGCCCGTTGAAGTCGAAGCAGGCCGTCATGCCACCAACACGATCATCGGCTTCGAATACCACTGGGCGATGCCCATCGCGCGCCAACTGGTACGCAACGGCCAACCCCATCGGGCCGGCACCTAGTACGGCAATTCGCTGTCCACTTGATTTGTCAGGCGCCATACTTAAAACTCCAACACCACTGCGCTATAGCGTGGGTCACAAAATGTCTCGTTAATCGCTCCGGCAAACGAGGTTGATCTCACGCCAAAGATTTCTGGCCAGTCGATAACCTCGAACTCATCCTTAGCAACGAGCGCAGCCAGCTGCTGCGTGGTGAATGGTGGATTGCGATCGAACTGCCCCCAAATCCACAGCAAAGCATAAAACAGGCTGTAGGGAATCTTCATGATCAGCGCTCCGGCATTGGTTGCACGCTTGATCTCGCGAATGATGTCGATGTAGTCAACCTTTTCATGACCCGAGATATTGAATACACCCTCGGTAACACGCTGCTCGATACAGCTGATGATGATCTGGCAAAAATCACCAACGTATAGAGGCTGCCGAAGAAAACGTCCATCACCGGGTACCGGAAACACCGGAACCTTTTTCATGAACCGCGATAGCCAGCCCAAGTGCTTGCGATCAAACCAACCAAACATCAAGGTAGGACGCAAAATTGGGCAACGAATACCGCTATCGAGCACCATCTGCTCCTGCGCTTTTTTGGTGTTGGTGTAGAAGTCATCAGCGACCGATGTCACGACCGATGAGCTAATATGTACCAGCCGCATGTCATGGCCGTTCTTGATCACATCGAGCAGGTGGCGGGTCGCGATCAGATTGTTACGCTCAAAATCGACATAATCATTACCGCCAATTTGGGCTTGCAGCATCACCACGGTCGCAGCTTGCGTGAAATGTCGCTCCCATTCGCCGCGTTCCGCCAAATCGGCGTACTCAGCAGTAATCTCGGGATGCAGGGATCGCACCACCTCAAGATTAGCGCGATGCTTGTCTAGCACTACGATGTCGCGGTAACCGCGCGCCTTCAGCCTGACGATTAAATTCTGGCCGACCAGCCCGGCACCACCGGGCAGAATAAGTTTCTGCGAGTGGTTTGCGTTAGTCATTCAAATATTCAGCTTATGAAAAATCCAGCGCGGTAAGTGCTGAACGATTAGCATAATCAATTGCCATTTTTTGGGCACATACGCTACCGGCTTACCAGCCTCAATCGCCTTGACGGTCGCGCGCGCTACCTCATCAACTGCGGCCAGCCCGCCGGAGGGTAAATGTGCAGTCATTGGTGTCGCCGTTGGCCCCGGCTTGACCAGAACAATTTTTATGTCAGTGTAAGCAAAGCGATGCTGCAGCCCCTGCGTATAGCGCTCGACCATGCCTTTACCTGCACCATAAACATAATTCGCCTTACGGCCGCGATCTCCCGCGACTGAACCAATCAACGCGAGTGTTCCGTGCCCTTGCTGCGCAAGTTGCTTGGCAAAGGCTTCCGCGAACAAGGCTGGCGAAAGACCATTGATCTGCAACGCGGCCTCAGCGAGATGAATATCCTGCTCACAGCTTTGCTGCACCGGCAGATCCCCGTGTGCAATCAAGACAATATCGATCACCGATTGTGCGGCCTGCTGCGCCAGCGCAGCAATTGCATCGACATCAAGAAAATCAATCTGGACAGTTTGTACATCGGACTGCGGACTTCGAACCCGCAGATCATCAGCAACGCGCTGGACGCGAGCCAGATCGCGTCCAGCCAGCAGGAAATCAGCTGCCTCGCGCGCCCATAGCCGTGCGCAATGCTCAGCAATCGCTGAACTGGCACCAATAATGACGATTCGCTTTTTGCTCAACTTAACTCCCCAACAGTCGACGCGACATCGCGGAGCTAATGCCCGTATCTCGCAACGGCAAAAATTCTTTCAATCGTGGGTATCCCGCTTCAAACATAGCACGCGGCATACGTGCATCTTTTGCAGGATACAGACGACCACCCGCCTCCATCACGATAGCGTCGAGTCTTTCGAATAAAGCTAGCGTAGGCATACCCGCATTCGGGAAGTCCAGCGCCAAGGTGACACCGGGTCGGGCAAAACTCAGCATACCGATCGCATCATGCTGACCAAAGGTTTTGAGTACGGCAAGAAAAGATCCCAGGCCAGCGCTCGCTATTGTCTTCAACATGGCCTGTACACCTGCGGCACCCACCTCGCGTGGTAAGACACATTGGTACTGATAAAAACCATGTGGCCCGTACAGGCGGTTCCAGTCTTGTATGCGGTCTAAAGGATGAAAAAACTGCACGTAGTGCTGCAAACTACTAGTCTGTGTTTTTTTCAGGTGGAAGTACATCGCGTTGAACGGTCGCAGCGAGAGCCGATTCACCATTGAAATCGGCGGCACGAGGGGAAAGCGCAGATCAGCGCGTGGCGGCGGCTCGGGCTGATCGACGGCGACTGAATTCGCGCGCATGAAGATGCCGCGCCCCGAGGGGTGCAAGCAATCAATCCATGACACCGTGTGTTCCCAATCAGCTTCCGAAGCGTCGGCTAGCGCGAAGAATTCCTCGAGGTCTTCATACGGAAGTGTTTCAACATCCAGCCAAGAGCTGGGTACACGGCGCAGCTGTAGCTCGGCCTCGACTATTACGCCGGTCAGGCCAAGCCCACCGACTGTGGCTGCGAACATGGTATCGCCGGGTAGGCAGTTGAGGACTTCTCCGCTGGTGCGCGCTAGGGTGAACTGTGTGACATGGTCACCACAGCAGCCGTAGCGATGATGATTTTTGCCGTGTACATCATTAGCGATTGCGCCACCGACCGTGACATATTGCGTACCCGGTACCACCGGCAGCATCCAGCCCCGTGTCACACCGAAGCGTTGAATCTCGCGCAGCAATGTCCCTGACTCACAGCGCAATCGACCTGTTTGCTCATCAAATGCAATGAAACGATCAAGTGATCGCAGATCCCATAAAGTGCCACCCGGGTTCAGACAGACATCACCATAGCTACGACCCATACCAAACGCGAGGCCCTGTTGCTGACCCTTGATATCCGCCGTGATTCGGGTTCTGTCAGCGAGTGCTTGCATGCGGTGATCGGAAGTGCCGAGTCGTCCCCAGGAACCGACCGCTACCATGTCCATCCTCGTGAGCCGGCCAGCAGAACGCCAAAGAAGATGACGCCAGCGATCAGACCAACGCGATCACGCAAGGCGAACACCAAGGGGTCATCATGCATCTCGCCGCGATGGGCTTTCATCCAGATGCGGCTGATCCAGTACAGCAGCACCGGCACCGCCGCCCAAATCAACTCCGGCGAGCGATACAAGCGCACCACCGCTTCACTGTTCAAATAAAGCGCCAAAACCAGTACAGAAGCGTAGCCGGACATCAGGCCCAGTGTTTGTACCAGCGAAGCATCCGAGGTGAGGTAACCACGTCCATGCGCCCGTTCGCTACCCGACTTCGCCTGTAAATCCAGCTCGGCATAGCGTTTGACGAAAGCCAGGGACAAAAAGAAGAACGCTGAAAAAGCGAGTAACCAAAATGAGAGCGGGATACTGAGCGCTGCAGCGCCTGCAATCACACGTAGCGTGTAGAGCATGGCGAGTGCAAGACAATCAATAATCACCAGACGCTTCAATACTAGCGAGTACGCACACGTCAGGGCAAAGTAAAACAAGAGCCAGGCACTAAATGCCCAGCCAACAGGCACCGCACACAGCAAAGCACACACCAGTAAAAGTGGCGCCAGCATGACACCCAGTGCAACCGGTATCTGCCCTGCAGCAAACGGACGAAAGCGCTTACGCGGGTGCTGTCGGTCACTATCGAGATCTAGCAGATCGTTCGCGACATACACTGCTGAAGCACATAAGCTGAAAGCGACGAAGGCCAGCAACAAGCGCGGTAATGTCTCGCCATCGGGGATCATGTGCGCAGCCATCGGCGCCATGAAGAGTAAAAAATTCTTGGCCCATTGATGTGGACGTAATGCTCGTAGCAAAGCTTCACCAACTCGGTGGTCGTTATCGAAGACCTTGTCGACATCGGCGACGGTTTTTGCCTTTCTTGTCACGTCGGCCGACGCGTTGACTACCACTGCCTTACGTGCGCGCTGCCAAACATGCAGATCAACCGAGGCGTTACCGACATAATCAAAGCCACCCGCACCAAACAGTCGCTCAAGCGCATCCGCTTTTTTTACGCCGCCGAGATTGGTATTGCCATCACTGGCGATGACTTCATCAAAGATGCCCAAGTGTTCGGAGATGGCTATCGCAATGCTGTGGTCTGCAGCGGTACAAAGCACCAGCTTGCGACCTTGAGCGCGTTGCTCGGTCAACCAGGTGATAAGTGGTTGGTGGTAGGGCAGCGTGCTTGGATCAAAACGCGATAAGGCTGCCAGCCGCTGCTTGAGCACCGCCTTACCTTGTAATAGCCAGAACGGCAGCTGCAGCAACGCCAACGGATGCTCACGCAACGCGCGCAATGCGGCTTCATGCAGGGTGTCCGAGCGGACCAGCGTACCGTCGAGATCGACAGCGAGCGGGATGGCATTCAAAGGCGTGTCCTTCTGGGGGTGAGTGGCTACTTGCGCCAACTCGAGCGCGGCTATTTTAATTCAGCAACACGATATGAAGCGGCGCCCACAGCGCTTCCGGCGACGGCACTCAGCAACGATGGCCAGCCGCCGGGACTATCAGGACTTTTTCAGCGTTGAACCGCATCAACCACGGCCAAGGCAGTCATGTTGACAATACGACGGACCGTCGCCGACGGTGTCAGGATGTGTACCGCCCGCGCGCAGCCGAGCAGTACCGGGCCAATCGCGATACCACCACCAGCGGTCATCTTCAGCAGGTTGTAGGCGATATTGGCAGCGTCGATATTGGGCATCACTAACAGATTCGCGTCGCCTTTTAGTAAGGTATCGGGCATCACTGACTTCAGCAGGTGCGCATCAAGTGCGGTGTCACCATGCATCTCGCCGTCGACCTCGAGATCGGGCGCACGCTCGCGAATCAAAGCCAATGCCTCTCGCATCTTGAGTGCCGACTCGCTATTGCTACTGCCGAAGTTAGAGTGCGATAACAGCGCAGCACGCGGGTGGAGCCCGAAGCGTCGCATTTCTTCGGCTGCCATGATCGTGATCTCGGCAATTTGCTCGGCGTTCGGATTCTCATTGACATGGGTATCGACCAGCACAATCTGTCGGTCATGCAGCACCAAGGCATTCATCGCGGCGTAGGTGTTCACACCGGCGCGTTTACCCAAGATCATGTCGATGTAATGCAAATGCAGATCAGTGTTGCCATAGGTACCGCAGATCATGCCGTCGGCATCGCCTTTGTGGATGGCCATAGAACCGATCAGCGTGTGGCGGCGGCGCATTTCCAACTTTGCCCACTGCTCCGTCACGCCTTTACGGCGCGTCATCGACAAAAAAGTCTCCCAGTATGAGCGGTAGCGCTCATCGCGCTCGGGATTGATCACCTCGAAATCGTGCTCCGGACGAATCCGTAAACCGTAGCGCTGTATACGCTGCTCAAGCACTGCAGGGCGGCCAACTAGAATTGGCTTGGCCAAATCCTCATCAATCACCACCTGTACCGCACGCAGCACGCGTTCTTCTTCGCCTTCAGCAAATACAATGCGCTTTTTCTCGGGCGGCGCTTTTTTGGCGATGGCAAACACCGGTTTCATCAAGGTGCCGCTGTGATAAACAAACTGCTGCAGGCGCTCCATGTAGACCGCCATGTCCTTGATCGGACGCGCGGCAACACCGGCTTGCTCAGCCGCGATGGCGACTGCCGGCGCGATCTTCAGCATCAGGCGCGGATCAAATGGCTTGGGAATAAGGTAGTCCGGCCCGAACGAAAGATTGGTAACGCCATACGTCGTTGCCACCACATCCGATTGCTCAGCCTGCGCCAAGTCGGCGACGGCGTGCACGGTCGCAATCTCCATGCTACGAGTAATCGTCGTGGCACCACAATCAAGCGCGCCCCGAAAAATATACGGGAAGCAGAGTACGTTATTGACTTGATTCGGATAGTCAGACCGACCGGTTGCGATCACGGCATCGTCACGCACCGCGCGTACTTCTTCCGGCAAAATTTCTGGCGTGGGATTGGCCAACGCCAGTACGAGTGGCTTGGGTGCCATCTGCCGCACCATGTCCTGCTTTAGTACACCACCGGCAGACAAGCCCAAGAAAATATCAGCACCGGGGATCACTTCGGCCAGTGTGCGTTCTTTGATGTCTTGCGCGAAACGTTCTTTGTCGGGGTCCATCAACTCGGTGCGGCCCTTGTAGACCACACCGGCCAAGTCGGTCACGATGATGTTCTCGATTGGGAAGCCAAGATCAACAATCAGATCAAGACAGGCTAGCGCCGCCGCACCAGCGCCCGACACCACCATCTTGCAGTGCTTGATGTCTTTACCAACCACCTTCAAGCCATTCAAGATCGCGGCACCCACAATAATTGCAGTACCGTGCTGATCGTCATGAAACACCGGGATCTTCATCCGGCTGCGTAGCTTGCGTTCGATATAGAAGCACTCAGGGGCTTTGATATCTTCCAGATTCACGCCGCCAAAGGTCGGCTCGAGCGCGGCAATGATGTCGCACAGTTTGTCGGGGTCGGTTTCGTTCACCTCAATGTCGAAGACATCAATACCGGCAAACTTCTTGAACAGAACGCCCTTACCTTCCATCACCGGCTTAGCCGCCAGCGGGCCGATGTTGCCTAGGCCAAGCACTGCAGTACCGTTAGTGATCACGGCGACCAGATTGCCACGCGCGGTATATCGAAACGCGTTGGCGGGATCTGCCGCAATCTCTTCGCAGGCTGCGGCTACACCGGGCGAGTAGGCAAGCGCCAGATCGCGCTGGTTGGTCAGCTGCTTAGTCGGAGTGACGGCGATTTTGCCGGGGGAAGGGAACTCGTGATACTCAAGCGCCGCCTGGCGAAATTCTTGGCGCGCTTGCGAAGGGGTGTCGTGGGAATCCATGCGGGGCAGCTCTCGGCATGCTGTCTATTCGATGCCTTGATTCTAACAGACCGAGGTAGGCCAAACATCGATGAAGGGCGAGAATTGCATACAAATCTGCGTACAAACCTGCAGGCAAACTCGTCTATCAAGAATTACCCAATAGGCCTTCTGTACAATCGATGACATGCCCTCCGAATTCGATTTAATCGCTCGCTATTTCACCCGGCCCACGCGTAGTAGCAGTGCGGTGCAACTGGGCGTGGGCGATGATTGCGCACTGATCGCGCCACCGGCAAACGAGTCACTCGCCATCTCGACCGACATGCTGGTTGAAGGCAGACACTTTCTACCTGGCGCTGATCCGGAATCGCTGGGGCATAAATCGCTTGCGGTCAATCTGTCCGACCTTGCCGCCATGGGCGCGCGGCCACTGGGGTTCAGTCTGGCGCTTGCACTTCCCTCGGCAGACGAGGCCTGGCTGGTGTCATTTGCGCGCGGCTTGTTTGCGCTGGCGGATAACGAGCAGATTGAATTAATCGGGGGTGACACCACTCGCGGCCCATTAAATGTTTGCATTACAGTGTTCGGCAGTGTGCCCATCGATCGTGCACTACGTCGAGATGGTGCGCGCGCCAGTGATGATGTCTGGGTCTCTGGCAGCTTGGGTGAAGCGCGCCTTGGGCTTGAGGTGTTGACCGGTCATCTAAAGCTATCGGCAGACGATACAGCGACAGCGCTGCAGCGACTGCATCGTCCGATCCCGCGCGTATCGCTCGGGATCGCGCTGCGTGGCTTAGCGAGTGCCGCAATTGATATCTCTGATGGCCTGATTGGTGACCTGGGGCATATCTTGGAGCGCTCGGCGCTCGGGGCCACGATCGAAGCTGATTTACTGCCCATCGGGAGCGCGCTGCGCTCACAAGATCACCAGACCCAGCATGAGTTTGCGTTAAATGGCGGGGATGATTATGAGCTCTGCTTTTGTGCGCCACCAGCACAGCGTGAGAACGTGATCGCCGCTGCCCAGCAAGCTGGCGTCGCAGTAACGCGTATTGGACAGGTAACGGAAATACCCGGCTTGCGCGTGCTCGATCATGCAGGCAACTCCCTACAGGTTCATTCAAAGTCTTTCGATCACTTTTCAAAGCCATGAATATCACGCCCACTGAAAAGATCGAGGTGATTGAGCCCGCTTATTCGGTCAAGCGGCTACCGAGCGTAAAGTTCATGCTTGAACATCCATCCCATTTTTTTGCGCTGGGTTTGGGTAGCGGTTTGTCACCGATCATGCCTGGTACTGCTGGCACGCTGTTTGGTTGGCTTTGCTTTGATCTACTAACTGATCAGTGGCCAGCGGTGTTTACACCAAGTGTGTGGGCCGTGATTATCGTGCTTGGATTCGTGATTGGCGTGAAGATGTGTGACCGCGCTGGGCGAGCTTTAGGTGTGCCGGATCATGGCGCGATTGTGTGGGATGAAATCATCGCAATCTGGTTGGTATTGCTGCTTGTAACGCCTTGTAGTTTTGGGGCTGAACTAGCAGCAGTACTGGTATTCAGACTATTTGATATGGTGAAGCCACCACCGATCCGACAAATTGAGCGTCGTTATAAAGGCGGATTCGGCGTCATGATTGACGATATCCTCGCCGCATTTTTTACCTTGCTCGTGATTGCCCTTTACCGTTTCTGATGAACGCTTCTGATTATTGCTTCCGATCGATGTTTTCGATCAATGTTTCTGATCGATATTTCTGATAGATACTTCTGATTGGTATTTTTATACTCTCGACTAGCATCGATAGGCTGTAGGAATAAATACGATGAGTAACTCCGAACAAACCCTGCACACACTTGCCGAACAAATCGGCGATGCGCTTAAACAGAACCGCTGGCTACTCACTACCGCTGAGTCGATCACTGGCGGCAGCATCTCTCAGTGCATTACGGATATAGCCGGCTCATCGGAATGGTTTGATTGCGGCTTGGTGACTTACTCCAATGCCTCAAAAGCTGGCTTTCTGGATGTGCCCGAGGCTTTGATAGCGCAATTTGGCGCAGTTAGTGAAGAAGTCGCAGCCGCTATGGCAACTGGCGCGCTAGCCAATAGTGATGCCAATGTCGCGCTCTCCACCACAGGCATCGCTGGCCCGACCGGCGCAGTACCCGGTAAGCCAGTAGGCACGGTCTGCTTCGGCTGGACAAATGGCAAAACAGTAGTCACCGAAAGACTTGTGTTTCAGGGTGACCGTCACGCAGTACGCATGCAAACGACCGCGCATGCTTTGCAGGGCTTACTGAGGCTGTTGCAACATTCGTAAAACTTTTGGGACGTGATCAGAACTGAATAGTTGCCGACTTTTTTACTTGCGGTTTTATAGACGGTGGATATTGGTTTTTTGCGCCAGATATTCAGTTTGCATCGCAGTCTTGGTTAGCGCATCATTCGTCTAGGCAACAGCAGATGCGGCCGCAGCACCAACCGCGGCGCTGCCTTTCCCCGCTAACTGCACCTCCTTGTCCTCCATTCGAACGCCGGAAACTGGCCTATCTTTTTTTCAGAGAGCCTAGTCATGAGATTTTATGTAACCACCGCCTCTTTAGTACTCACACTTCTGGCGCCCAGTGGCCCACTACTCGCTGAAGTCCCTATCGAAAAAAAGACTGCGGACATCATGAGTGATGGCACACGTATTCATGCCGACATATATCGCCCAAAGGTTGGCGATCAAGCACTGAAATATCCGGCGATAATCATGTCGCACGGCTGGGGAGGTACAGCCAACCTTTTGTCTGAGACTGCTGCTGATATAGCGCAAGGTGGATTCGTAGTCGTGGTCATTGATTACCGCGGATGGGGACGAAGTGACTCTCGTATGATTCAAGTTAAAAACAAAGACAACAAGTTCGGCAAAACCCGTGAGTTACGAGAAGTCGTCGATCCTTTGGCTCAGGCTGAAGATATTTTCTCCGCGATCAATTGGGCGGCATCTGATCCCCAGGTTGAGCCATCAAGCATTGGCTTGTGGGGCACGAGTTTTTCGGGTGGCTTGACTGTTTACGTTGCCGCGCGCGATAAGCGCGTCAAAGCCATCGTCAGTCAGGTCGGCTCGATGGGATGGGGGCCATACACCGACCGGTATGTCCGCGAATGGAACACGAAGGGTGGGCAGCGAGCACGGGGAGAAATCGATTACCCCCAACCAGGCGCAAAAGAGGTTGGAAGCCTAACAGGTGGCATGGTCTGGGAAAAACTTGCAAGATTCCGTCCTTATGAAGACGCCGACCAATTGAAAAATGTTGCTGCGCTTTTCGTTGTCGCAAAAAATGAAGAGTTATTCCGCAATGAAGACCACTCCTTGGCAGTTTTTAATAAGCTATCAGGAGCAAAAGAGTATTTGGAAATTCCTAATATCAAACATTATGATATTTATTCCGGGCCAGCCCGAAAGACGGCCACAAAAGCTGCCATTAACTGGTTTGAGAAGAATTTGAAAACCTCTCCAGGCGGCAGTGTTGAAAACTAGATCGGGCAATGAAGTCGCTAGACACGATTAAGAAACTTCTATGAAATATTTCAAAAATTTTTTGCTAGTAAAAGTTCTGTCCGCATCATTAGCACTGAGTGCTCATGCCAAAGATCTGACGAATATTGTCCAACCGTCATTACCCAACTGCGACAAAATTGATCAAAAGCTGACTTTTGAGAACAAGCACCACTGGAACGGCTGGGGCAGCAACATAACGAATACTCGACATCAACCAGAGTCCATAGGCCAAATTTCGGCGCGGGATTTAGGAAAAATCAGAATCAAATGGGCTTATGGGTTCCCCGGCTCAAACAAGGTAGATGCCCAACCTACTATTTTCGGTAACCGGATTTTTTCTAGCGGCGGAACAAACACAATTCATTCACTTGATCTCGAAACCGGTTGCAAGTTGTGGTCCACCACGGTTTACTCGCGAGTCCGATCAACCATCGTTGCCGGAGAGGTCGGCAAAAACATTCTTTTGTTTTTTGGTGATCAAGCTGGATGGGCTTATGCGCTTGACGCATCTAACGGAAGAAAAGTTTGGTCAAAAAAAATTGATAGCCACAACCTTGCGCAAGTAACCGGATCCCCTGTTTTCCATAACTCGATAGTGTACTTTCCTGCATCATCAGGATGGGAAGAGGCAGCAGCCGCAAATTCATCGTATGACTGCTGCACCTTCCGAGGCAGCATTTCAGCTCTCAACGCTGCTGACGGTTCGACCCGGTGGAAGACTTATACAATCAGCGAGCCTGCAAAAAAGGTCAACATGTCCAAAGGAAAATATGGCCCGTCAGGTGCCGGTGTGTGGCCGGGCCCCACCATCGACGTAGACAAGGGTAGGATTTACATTACAACTGGCAATAATTTCAGCCTGCCCGCCACCGAGACCTCTGACGCAATCATCGCTTTGTCTCTGGATAGTGGCGCGATATTGTGGACTAAACAGATCTTAGCTAACGACGTAACGAATGTTTCTTGCTATGTCGCTGGACAGCCAAATTGCCCTTATTCCAGCGCGCCCGATCATGACTTCGGATCATCAGCAATTTTGTTGAAACTCGATGATGACAAGCGATTATTGCTGGCAGGTCAAAAATCTGGCGTAGTTACTGCTATTGACCCAGATAAAGACGGTGCAATTGTTTGGCAGCGGAGAATCGGACAGGGTAGTCCATTAGGTGGCATCCAGTTTGGTATGTCTACAGACGGACGGTATGGGTGATGGTTGGCACCTGTTGGGGAGCCGTGGCGGTGGTATTCACGCGATCGACGTGCGCAATGGTGACATCAAGTGGTCACGGGCACACCCCGGCTGCAATCAAACGCCAGGGTGCAGTCAGGCGCAGTCCGCTGCCGTGACTTCGACGGATACTTTTGTACTCTCTGGCGGCCTCGACGGAATTCTCAGAGCCTACTCTGTCATCAACGGCGAGATTTTGTGGGAAGTAGACACAAAGGTTTCGGTTAAGGGCAGCAATGGGACTATTGCGAAAGGTGGCGCGCTGGACGGGCCTGGCCCGGTGATCGTTTCGGGAATGTTGCTGGTTAACTCCGGTTACCAAATGTTTGGCGGAGTCCCGGGTAATGCCTTATTCGCGTTCCATGTTGAAAAGGATTGATGAGCGATGCTTGTAAAGCTCGTCATCAAATTATCTAAGCAGGATTCGTTAGCTTTCTGACTTTACCTGAAAGCGCAGGTCGAAAATTACCAGTAGCTTTTTAGGCGCGCAGGTCAATGCACACGCGGGCTCAAGTCGAAAAAACGTCGAGTTTATGGCGAGTGCCGGAATTCATTAATCTCATCGCGCGTTTCCCTCGCCACGCGTGCGGCAGCGTCGGCAAAACCCTCGCCATCCACCTGTTTGGCATACAAAATCGCACGGGATGAGTTGATCATCATGCCCATGCCATCACGGGTCTGACCAGCAAGCACGGTCGCCTCGATATCGCCACCTTGAGCGCCAATACCGGGTACCAGTAGCGGCATATCGCCCACGATTTTTCGGACTTCGGCAATCTCTTGGGGAAAGGTTGCCCCGACCACCAGCGCGCACTGACCATTACGGTTCCATTGCTGCCCTACCAGCCGCGCTACATGTTGATACAGCGGCTGCCCATCCACTCGCAGGGACTGCAAGTCAGAGCCACCTGGGTTGGACGTACGGCACAACACAATCACGCCCTTCTCGTTCCACTGCAGATAGGGCTCGATTGAATCGAAGCCCATGTACGGATTGACCGTCACCGCATCCGCCTTGTAACGCTCGAAGGCCTCGCGCGCGTACTGCTCGGCAGTAGCACCGATATCACCACGCTTGGCATCCAGCACAATAGGAATATCGGGGTAGTTTTGATTCAGGTAATCACAAATCGCTTGCAGTTGATCCTCGGCGGCCAGCGCCGCAAAGTAGGCAATTTGCGGCTTGAACGCACAAGCGTAGCTGGCAGTGGCGTCGATGATGGCGCGGCAGAATTCAAATACCGCATCTGATCGCCCTTGCAGAACACCCGGAAACCGGGCGATATCGGGGTCAAGGCCGACACACAGCAAAGAATCATGTTGGCGAGTTGCGTTCGCAAGTTTATTGGTGAAAGTCACAAGGTCTCGGTATTGAGCTAGAGCGGTGTGGCATTGTAGCCTGTCGTGTTATCGTGCCGCCCCATGCATCAACTGACCCGCAAAGATCTCATCCTGCTCGGATTCCTGATCCTGTTCTGGGGCCTCAACTGGCCAGTAATGAAGGCTAGCGTTCGTGATTTCCCACCGCTGAGTTTCCGTAGTTTGTCGATGATCGGCGGGCTAGCGGCCATTGCGTTGATCGCCAAACTTCAACGCGCATCGCTGCGCATCCCACCCGGGCAAGTCTTGACCGTGGTGAAGCTGGCGATTCCGAATATGTTGATCTGGCACTCCTGCATCATCATCGGCGTCAAGATGTTGTCGTCGGGGCGTGCCGCGATTCTGGGTTACACCATGCCGGTATGGGCGGTGCTATCTGGCTTGCTGTTTTTTGGTGATCGTATACACCGGCGCGCCCTGCTAGGCATCTTACTCGCCATGCTCGGCGCGGGTTTGCTGCTATCAAGCGAATTTGCACATATCGCTGGTCAACCCATTGGCACCTTGTTCGCACTGACTGCGGCTGCGGCATGGGGATTTGGTACGGTGCTCATGAAGCGTACTAAGCTCGACATGCCAACCATCTCATTGACTTTCTGGATGCTGACACTGACCACCGCCGTCATGTGCTTACTGTCCGTGATATTTGAGCGCTCGCAATGGGTAATGCCGAATGCCGTGACCTGGGCCGGCATCATTTACAACGCAGTGATTATCTTTGCGTATGCGCACGTGGTCTGGTTCCGACTCGCGCGTTTGCTGCCACCCGTCGTGTCTAGCCTGTCGGTGATGCTGATTCCGGTGCTGGGTACGTTCTCTGGTGCGTGGATGTTAGGCGAGACACCACAGTGGCAAGATTATGTCGCGATGCTACTGATCCTGGGTGCGATGTCGACTGTCATGCTGGCGCCCGCCAAGCAAGATCAGTAGTGTTCGTACACCCATAGCAAGAGCTGATCAAATGCCGCGCGCGCCTCGTTGGCTTTGGGATGATTGATCATCGCGACGACAGCGATTCGTTTACCAGAACGTGCGGTGACATAGCCAGCGATACTGGCGACATCATCCAAGCTACCGGTTTTTATGTGCGCGCGCCCTTTCAACGGCGAATTATCAAAGCGCTTTGCCATGGTGCCATCGACACCGGTCACCGGTAACGAGGCCACAAACTCC
>JAPLQC010000052.1:21999-48655 GCA_026399895.1 Burkholderiales bacterium | reverse complement strand
GCGGGATTGCGCAGTCGCGGTGGCAATGAAGACAGCGCATCCGACAACGCGGGATGCAAGACATCAGCAACAGCCTGCTCAGATACCGAAGTAAGCATCGATGAACCCATCGAGTGCCGAGAGCATGTCGGGATCGTCGGTAATCGGCCGCGCCATCGCGAGTCGGCATGCCTCTCGCGCAGAAATGCCGGCATGGATCAGTGCGCCAGCGTGAATCAGCATGCGGGTTGAAATCCCTTCCTCTAACCCACGGCCACGCAAAGCACGTGAGCGATGTGCGATACCCACCAACTTGTTGGCAGTCTCTGTAGCCACACCACTCTCATGGGCGACAATATCGGTTTCTATTTTTTCTTGCGGGTAGTCGAAATCGAGCGCACCAAAACGCTGCTTGGTCGATTGCTTCAAATCTTTCGTCAGACTCTGATAGCCGGGGTTGTACGACACCACGAGCTGAAAATCTGGATGCGCATGAATCAGCTCACCCCGTTTGTCGAGAGGTAGCGTGCGGCGATTATCTGTCAGCGGGTGAATAATGACCGTGGTGTCTTGGCGTGCTTCGACCACCTCGTCGAGATAGCAGATCGCGCCATAACGCGCCGCAATCGTCAGTGGACCATCGTGCCAGACAGTGCCATTGGCATCTAGAAGAAAGCGTCCGATCAAATCGGAAGCGGTCATGTCTTCGTTACAGGCGACGGTGATCAAGGGTCGCTGCAAGCGCCACGCCATGTGTTCCATGAAGCGTGTCTTGCCACAGCCCGTCGGCCCTTTTAATACCATGGGCATCCGCAAGCGGTAGGCCGCTTCGAATAGTTCGATCTCGTTTCCTGCGCTTAGATAATAAGGCTCAGACGAGATGTAGTAAGGCTGAATTAGGTCGTTCATCGGCGGGAGTCAAAAATGCACGCCCCAAGAAGAGGAGATTGGGGCGTGCAAACGGGGTCACCGAAGCTTACCGGTGGGCTGTAGCCTTATTCGGGATTCCCTCAATCGGGGCATCCTCGGTTCCGGGCGTATCACGCGTGAGGGCCTCAACCATCTTGCGTGTGCCTTCCGGATCGTTGACCCACTTGCCGTAGAACTCATACGGACATGCAGCAACACCATTCGCGTCTTCACCGGAATTGATCTTGCCGGTGTAGCCACGGTGCAGCAGCTTGTACAAGTGGTTATTGGATTGACCATTCTTGCGTGCATCACGAATCAGCGATACCGACAATTCAGCGTACTGAATGCCCATCTCTTCTTCAGCGCACTCACCCAGCGTACGGCCGTCGAAGCCGACGATAGCCGAGTGACCGAAGTAGGAGTACACGCCGTCGAAGCCAGCCGCGTTGGCAACTGCCACGTAGCTGTTGTTGGCCCAAGCCATCGCCTTCGCCATGGTGATCTGCTGTTCCTTGGCCGGATACATATAGCCCTGGCAGCGAACGATCAATTCAGCACCTTTCATGGCGCAATCACGCCAGATTTCCGGATAGTTACCGTCATCGCAGATGATCAAGCTGATCTTCATGCCTTTCGGTCCGTCGGATACATAGGTGCAGTCACCTGGATACCAACCCTCGATCGGTACCCACGGCATGATCTTGCGATACTTCTGCACGATCTCGCCCTTGTTGTTCATCAGGATCAGGGTGTTGTAAGGCGCTTTGTTGGGATGCTGCTCGTGACGCTCACCTGTCAGCGAGAACACGCCCCACACATTCGCCTTACGGCAAGCCGCTGCGAAAATTTCAGTCTCTTCACCGGGAACGGTCGACGCAGTTTCGTACATCTCTTTCGAGTCGTACATGATGCCGTGCGTCGAATACTCCGGAAAAATCACCAGGTCCATACCTGGCAGACCCTGCTTCATGCCGATCAGCATGTCGCCGATCTTGCGCGCATTGTCCAGAACCTCGGCTTTGGTATGAAGGCGAGGCATCTTGTAGTTGACTACCGCCACCCCAACGCAATCCTTACTGCTTGCAATATCTCCGTGTCTCATTTTCTCCTCCAGTAAAGAATCCTGACTAGACCGTCAGGTACGAACGAACTTCCTCGATATCGACTGCGTTCTTGGTAGCGGTACGCACGATCCGGCCGAGGTCAAGCACCAAGATCTCATCGGCTACCTCCATTGCGAACGACAGCACCTGCTCGGACACCAACACCGCAATGCCGAGCTCCTTGCGTAGCCGGTTCAACGACTGCGCGATCTCCTTGATGATTGAGGGTTGAATACCCTCGGTAGGCTCGTCGAGTACCAATACGTTTGGCTTCGATACCAGTGCCCTTGCAATAGCGAGCTGCTGCTGCTGGCCGCCGGAGAGGTTGCCGGCCTTGCGAGCTGCCATCTCCTTCAGCACCGGAAAAAACTCGTAGATAAAGTCCGGCACGTTGTCATAGCGACCGGTCTCAAGTCCCGAAAGGATGTTTTCCTCAACCGATAGCAGCGGAAAAATCATTCGACCCTGAGGGACGTACGCCATGCCAGCCTGCACACGGCGAAAGCTCTGTAGCTTTGACAATTCGCTGCCGTCGAGCGTGATCGAGCCGGAGGCTACCGGCACCATGCCAATCAGCGATTTCAGTAAGGTGCTCTTACCCATCCCGTTACGGCCAACGATCGCGACGGCTGCATTCGCACCGACCTCAAACGAAACGTCATGGATTACCCGGCTGTCACCGTAGCTCACATTGAGATTAGAAACTTTTAGCATCTTGTCCTCAGTGGCCGAGATAGACGTCGATCACACGCGGGTCCTTTTGGACTTGCTCGATAGTGCCCTCGGATAGCAATCGTCCTTGATGCAATACCGTTACCTTGCTTGCGATTGATTTCACGAAGTCCATATCATGCTCAATCACGACTAACGACTTACCCAGCGAGATAGTGCGTAGTAATTCAGCTGTCTGCTCACGCTCCCGCGGTGACATTCCAGCGACCGGCTCATCGAGAAGCATCAGCTCGGGCTCTTGCATTAGCAGCATGCCGATTTCAAGCCACTGCTTTTGGCCATGCGAAAGCAATCCGGATTTTTTTCTAAGCTGGTCTTTGAGATTCACCTGGTTCGCGATCTCATCGATGCGTTCGACAACCTTTGGGGTACGCCTAAAAAAAATAGAGGCCCATACACCATGGGCTTGTGGAATCGAGATCTCCAGGTTTTCCATAACCGTGAGATCCTCGTAAATTGAAGGATTCTGAAACTTGCGGCCCACACCAGACCGAACAATCTGGTGTTCTTCCATCTGAACCAGCGCGATATCGCGGAAACGAATGCTTCCGGAAGTAGGCTTGGTTTTACCGCAAATCATATCGAGCAAGGTAGTTTTGCCGGCACCATTCGGACCGATCACTACCCGCAGTTCACGCTCGTTGATGGAGAGCGACAAATCATCAACCGCTTTAAAACCATCGAATGAAACTGTTAGATTTTTGACGCTTAGAACAGGCTTTTGCCCGATATCTTTGGCGTCAATACTATTCAGCACATCGGTCGGCACTGCATTCATGCCTGCTCCTTGGAAGAAAACAGTCGCTGTATCCCGCCTGCGATACCGTTAGGGAGCAAACCCACTGACGCGATGAACATCAACCCGAGCAGAAACAGCCATGTTTGCGGGAATTGCTCCGACAGCCAAGATTTTGTGAAGCCGACGAGTAATGCACCAACGATTGCCCCAGTCACAGATAAGCGCCCACCAAGTGCAGCAAAAATAACCATCTCAACCGAGGCGACCGCACCGATCAGAGTTGGGCTGGTTAGTCCGACTTGCAACGTATAGAGCGCACCACCTATGGACGACAGCACAGCCGCCACGGTGAACACGAAAGCTTTCACCATCGCAGTGTCATAACCAGAAAATCGGACGCGGTCTTCTCGATCGCGAATCGCAATCAGAATCTTGCCGAAGCGCGTATGTAGCAGCGCCGCAGCCAGCACGGCAACCAGCATCAACAAGGTAATCTCGAGGTAGTAGATGTTCCGTCGCGCTTCTGGTGAGATGACGTCCATACCGAGCAGCGTTTTGAAGTCGGTTATGCCGTTTGCTCCGCCTGTATCGCCCTGCTGGCCAATGATAAGCACCGTTAACGTCATCGCTAGCGCGATCGTAACGATCGCGAAATACACACCCGATACCCGCTTTCTGAAAATCGCGTACGAGAAGGGAAATGCAATCAGAATAGGTAGGATAAAAATCTCTAATAGCGTGAACCCCAAGTGCTTTGATGGTTCCCACCAAGCAGGCAGGACCTCAACACTGCTCCACTCCATAAAATCAGGCAGGTTTGGTGCAGAGGCCTCCAGCTTGAGAAACATCGCCATTGCGTAGCTACCGATGCCGAAGAAGATGCCTTGGCCAAGCGACAGAATGCCGCAATAGCCCCAGGCCAAAACCAAGCCGACAGCCACAAAGGCAAATGACACATATTTACCAAGATTCCCCATCCAGAAGGGGTCTAGTACTGCTGGAAAAACCACGAACAAAAAAAACGCAGTGACCAGGTGCGCAGCATGCTCTGGCGTTAACTTGAATGAGTTCATGCTAGCTCCGTACCTTTGAAGAGAACAGCCCATTCGGACGGAAGTACAGTACGACGATCACGAACAACAAAATGGATACCTTTGCCATTGACCCACTCATCAAGAACTCGAGCGTAGTTTGGGTCTGAGCAATAATGAAACCTGAGGCAACCGTACCGAGCAAGCTCGCCACACCACCAAAAACTACTGTAATGAACGAGTCGATGATGTAGGCCTGCCCTGTACCTGGATTCGTTGATCCAATCATCGTGAAGACAGATCCGGCAATGCCAGCTAAGCCGGCGCCAAGTGCGAAGGTTGAAGCATCAACCTTATCGGTATTGATGCCAACCGCTGAGCTCATCGCTCGATTCTGCGTCACCGCGCGTGCGCGCAGGCCAGCGCGAGTCTTGTAGAGCAAGAGGTAGACACCAATCGCCACCAAGATAGTGAGGCCAACAATGAAAATTCGGTTCAGCGGCAGCTGTATGCTCTCGGTTGGCTCCCAGGCACCACTCAACCAGCTAGCCAACGGCACGGAAACTTCCTGTGCACCAAAAATGGAACGATATGTCTGCTGCAAAATTAATGACAAACCCCAGGTTGCGAGCAGGGTATCGAGCGGACGCTTATAAAAAAATCTAACAAAGCCGCGCTCGAGAAAATAACCGACGATATACGTGATGACAAAGGCGACCACGATCGCTGGCAACAAGTAAAAGTCCATCAGCGATGGCACGTACGCCGCGAAAAATTTCGCGGTCATATAAGTCGCATAGGCACCCAGCGTCATCAACTCGCCATGGGCCATGTTGATCACACCCATCAAGCCGAACACGATTGCCAGGCCAAGTGACATCAGCAGCAAGATCGTGAAAAGCGACAGCCCATTGAAGAGCTGCATTACAAATATATCTAAGGACATCAAGTACTCCCGAAGTAGCACCCTACCCGGTCGTCCGCAACCGGTAGATGCGGACGACCGTTCTCACTCAGAGGATTGAAACGTTTACAGCTTCGGGAACGGATTTGGCTCGATCACCGGACTCTCAAACACGATGTCGAACTGACCATCTGCACGCGCACGACCAACACGTACTTTCTTGGCAACGTGATGGTTGCTTGCATGCACCTTGATTTTTCCTTCAGGCGCATCAAGCTCGAGGCCCGCCGATGCAGCGATCACCTTATCGACATCGAAAGACTTCGCCTTCTCGACGGCCATCTTCCACAAGTAAACACAGTTGTAAGCAACCTGCATCGGATCACCGACGACACGATCCTGACCGTACTTGGCCTTGATCGCTTTAACAAACTTGTCGTTGCGCTCACTCTTAATGCTCTGGAAGTAGCCCATGCAAGCGTAGTAACCGACCGCATTGTCTTTGCCGATACCATCGATCTCATTTTCGGAGACTACAGTCGACAACAGCTTTTGCTTATCGCCACCGAGACCAGCCGCTTTCAACTGCTTGTAGAACGCAACGTTGGAGCCGCCGACCACTGTCGAGTAGATCCAGTCCGGCTTAGCGGCCTTGATCTTGTTGATGATCGAGGAGAATTCGGTATGACCTAGGGGCACATACTCTTCGCCAACGGTTTTGCCGCCTGCTTTCGCAATAGTAGGCTTGGCGATTTTGTTACACGTTCTTGGATAGATGTAGTCCGAACCCACCAGGAAGAATGTCTTGCCCTGTTGCTTGGCCATCCACTCGATGGCGGAAATCACCGACTGTGTCGCCTCTTGCGAAGGATAGATGACGTATTTGTCTTCCTCTTGTCCCTCGTAATAAGTTGGGTAGTACAGAAGACCTTTACTTTGATTCAAGACCGGCAGTACTGCCTTGCGCGAAGCCGAGGTATAGCAACCGACAATCGCAGCGACCTTGTCACGCTGGAGAAGTTTCTTGGTCTTCTCTGCAAAGGTTGGCCAGTCAGATGCGCCGTCTTCGATAACGGCCTCGATCTTCTTGCCCATCACGCCACCAGCAGCATTGATTTCGTCGATTGCCAGCTTCTCAGCGTCAACCAACGATGCCTCTGCCAGCGCAATCGTGCCAGTGAGGGAATGCAGTAGACCGAGTTTCACGGTTTCGGCTGCAAATGCGGAGGGAAGCATTCCTGGGATGGCGCTTGCCGCTACGAGTGAGCCACCAGCCTGCAAAAAGTCCCGACGATTGAATTTACTCATGCCTGTGTCCTTTCGATTTTGAATTAAGAACCACGCTACATGCACAGCCATCACAAACACACCGGCCTTTGCCACCGCAGGCTGCACGACCGCGGGCAAAAAAAAAGCCCCAAACGAGCGAAAGCTCGGTCGGGGCAATTTTGCCGTTTAGTCTTCCAGGCAGTTTTGGCTAGAAGACTACGTATTGTGATCCTGCTTGTTTGCAGGATGGGACAGAGAGTACGCTGTTGAAAAATCTTTTGTCAATACACTCGAATGAAATTTTCAGTAAATTCACAAAAGATATTCTGAATCGGATTTAAACCAAATTAATGCCAACTGATCGCTGCATCGCAACAGGGCATTTACGTTGAAGAATCCCAAAATTGATGCAAATTGCTGCGCCGCGCACCAATTTGGAAAATCATTTTGGGACATCTTCTTCAATTATCAAAAGAAAATCATCACGGGACTAATTTAAATTACATCAACCATCTCAAGGCTTGTTAGAGTTCTTTTGTTTTCCTGATATCGCCTGAAAATGAGCAATGAAACACTAGATACACTTAAGCCCATGCAGACTCTTCACGAAGGGTTGCTCGGTAGCCTATCGCTCGGGTTCAGCGATGACCGTGGAACTACGCGGCTAACGCGTCGCGAGCACTTTGGTCCTCTGCTGGTACAAAAGCCGCTTTATCCAGAGGGTGAGCGATGCTGCCATGCGATCGTGGTACACCCACCGGGAGGTATCGCCGGGGGTGACATGCTACGCCTGAGTGTCAATGTGGCCGAGGGAGCGCAGGCCTTGCTATCGACTCCCGGCGCTGCAAAGTGGTATCGCGCTAATGGTCGCGTCGCACAGCAGCAGGTAGAGCTACAAGGCCATGCCGGTGCTGTAATTGAATGGCTACCGCAAGAGACAATAATTTTCGACCATGCCGATGCCGTGCTGGAGACTAATGTCTCACTGCATCCCGAGGCGCGCTATATCGGGTGCGAGATTCTCTGCTTTGGTCGTACTGCCTCTGGTGAACGTTTTACACAAGGTAAAGTACGGCAGCGCTACGCAGTCCATGTTGGCGGTAAGCTGCTGTGGCTAGAGCAAGGCACACTGCTTGCCAATAGTGCCACGATGAATGGTCCGCTTGGTTTAGCGGGTCACACAGTGTGTGCAAGTTTGCTGTGCGTGGGGGCACCGCCACAAAGAGATTTGATTGATGCAGTACGCGCAGCAATCGCTCCGCTCGCAGAGCCTGGGGCACAATTTGGCGCGACACAAATGAAGTCACTGCTGATGGTGCGCTATCTGGGTGATCGTAGTGAAGTGGCGCGGCAAGTGATGATGGCAGCTTGGAAGGTTTTACGCCCGGCCCTGCTCGGACGAGAGTCCAACGCACTACGTATCTGGATGACGTAACTGTTTGTTGAAGGAATATCGATGGAACTGACCCCCCGCGAAAAAGACAAGTTGTTGATCTTCACCGCTGCTTTACTCGCCGAGCGGCGCAAAGCGCGCGGTGTGAAACTTAATTATCCGGAAGCGGTTGCACTGATTACGGCAGCCATCATGGAAGGTGCTCGCGACGGCAGGACCGTCGCGCAATTAATGTCCGAGGGTGCACAAATCCTGACCCGCGATGATGTGATGGAGGGCGTGCCCGAGATGATCCCCGATGTACAAGTAGAGGCCACCTTCCCCGATGGCACCAAACTCGTGACTGTGCACAACCCAATTCCTTAAATGCCGTGTTAGCTGGTCAGAGACTGCGTAGTGACTGCTTGTCACCTGATTAGTAAGACGGATTCTTGATATGAGTAGTAAAGCATTAGGAGCAGCCCATGATTCCCGGTGAAATGCTGATTGAACCAGGTGAAATTACCCTGAATGCCGGTCGCAGAACAGCGACTCTCACCGTCGCGAACAGTGGCGACCGCCCGATACAAGTCGGCTCGCATTTTCATTTTTACGAGACCAACCCGGCCTTGCAGTTTGATCGCTCAATTGCTTACGGCATGCGACTGAATATTGCAGCTGGAACTGCTGTGCGTTTCGAACCTGGGCAAGAACGTACGGTTGAATTAGTCGACCTCGCAGGCGACCGCAAAGTGTACGGCTTCAATGGCAAAGTAATGGGCAAACTGAAAGGGGCAACTCGATGAGCACGATCTCTCGCAAAGCCTATGCCGAGATGTTCGGCCCAACTACCGGCGATCGCTGAAGAAGTGAAGTTTGGTGGTGGCAAAGTTATCCGCGATGGCATGGGTCAGTCACAACGGGCGCATAAAGATGTAATGGATACCGTCATCACCAATGCGACCATCCTGGATCACTGGGGTATCGTTAAAGCTGATATCGGCATCAAGGCTGGCCGCATCGCAGGGATTGGTAAAGCAGGTAATCCGGATATTCAACCGAATGTCACGATGGCCATTGGTGGCGCAACCGAGATCATTGCGGGTGAAGGCATGATCGTAACTGCGGGTGGTGTCGACACGCATATTCATTTCATTTGCCCGCAACAAATTGAAGAAGCGCTGATGTCGGGTGTGACCACCATGATCGGTGGCGGCACCGGTCCAGCGGTCGGCACTGCAGCCACCACCTGCACCCCGGGGCCTTGGCATATTCATTCCATGCTGAGCGCAGCGGATGCGTTTCCGATGAATCTGGGATTTCTGGGTAAAGGCAATGTCAGTCTGCCGCTACCGCTGGAAGAGCAAATTCGCGCTGGCGCGATTGGCATGAAGTTGCATGAAGACTGGGGCTCGACACCGGCAGCCATCGATAACTGTTTATCGGTGGCTGACAAAATGGATATTCAGGTGGCGATTCATACTGACACCTTGAATGAAGGCGGATTTTTAGAGCACACGCTCGCTGCCTTCAAAGACCGAACGATTCATACCTTCCATACTGAGGGTGCAGGTGGCGGTCATGCGCCCGACATCATTGCTGCTGTGGGTCAGCCGAATGTACTACCCTCGTCCACTAACCCCACACGCCCGTATACCCACAATACGCTCGATGAACATCTCGACATGCTGATGGTGTGTCACCACCTTGATCCGGCCATCACCGAAGACATTGCCTTTGCCGAATCACGCATCCGGCGCGAGACGATTGCTGCAGAAGATATTCTGCATGACTTAGGCGCAATCTCTATGATGTCATCCGACTCGCAAGCCATGGGTCGAGTCGGCGAGGTGATCATGCGTACATGGCAAACTGCGCACAAGATGAAGGTGCAACGCGGCGCCTTGCAAGAAGACAGCAACCGCAATGATAACTTCCGTGCCAAGCGCTATGTAGCGAAGTACACCATCAATCCCGCGATCACGCATGGTGTTTCGCACTTAGTAGGCTCGATTGAAACCGGCAAGCTGGCAGATATTGTTCTTTGGAAGCCGGCATTCTTTGGCGTGAAACCTTCGATGATTCTGAAGAGCGGCATGATCGCTGCGGCAGCTATGGGCGATCCCAATGGCTCGATCCCTACGCCACAACCGGTGCACTACCGCTTGATGTTCGGCGCTTATGGTGGTGGTCTAAAAACCTCATTCACCTTTGTCTCGCAAGCGGCACTGAAGGCAGGCATTGCGGACAAACTCAAACTGAATAAATCGGTTGAAGCCGTGAAGGGTATGCGTACCCTGCGCAAGGCCGACATGATTCATAACGGCTATGCGCCAGTGATGGAAGTCGACTCGGAGACCTATGAAGTTCGCGCGGATGGGCAGCTGCTGGTGTGCGAACCAGCAACGGTACTCCCGATGGCACAGCGGTATTTTCTATTCTGAACTTGATTTTTTTGACATGCTGACTCTCCATACCAAGATAGATAACACTGAAAAAGTCGATGGCGAACTCGTGCTTCCCTACGAACTACGCGAGAAAAGTCGTCAGCGTGCCGCACTCAGCTCTGGTGAAGAAGTCGCGGTACTCACCGTACGCGGTACCGTGCTACGTGATGGTGATTTATTAAAAGGCGATGATGGTCGCATCGTTCGTATTCGCGCAGCCGATGAGGCCACCTACCGTGTCAGCTGCAGCTCGCCATACGCACTACTGCGCTGCGCCTTCCACTTAGGGAATCGTCATACGCAGGCGCAAGTCGGTGATGGGTGGTTGCGCATCCGCAAAGACGCTGTATTACGCGAGATGCTGGTCGGCCTGGGTGCTACTGTCACCGAGGAGCATGCGCCTTTTGAACCAGAGGCCGGTGCCTACGGTGGTGGTCATCATCATCACGGTGATCATGGCCATCATCACCATGCACTCGCACCGATCCCAGTTCGTCAAAAAATTCATCGCCCGGGCGAAGCCTCTTGATCGCAAGCACCAACCGTCCCGCTGCTGCCTTGCTGCATTTACTGCAGCTCTGCAGCCCTTCATTGCCTGTCGGTGCGTATAGCTACTCACAAGGGCTGGAGGCGGCGATGCAGGCGGGTTTTGTCCATGATGAAGCCACTGCGCGCGACTGGATCGTCACGATGCTGGAGGAAGTCGTAGCGCGCTTCGAGGCACCGATTACTGTGCGCTTGATGGCGGCCTTCGCTGCGCATGATGCCGAGCAAGTGCGTTACTGGACCGAGGTTTTCATAGCCTCACGAGATAGCGCAGAGTTTCGCGCAGAGACACTACAAATGGGCTACTCGCTCGGGAAGCTATTGCCGGAATTAGTGCCGGACAATCCGGCACCTCTGGAACTGCTTCCGCCGCTGGCAGAGCTACCGTATCCGACAGCACTTGCTGCTGCAACGGTTGCGCTACAAGTGCCCACCGACGATGCACTACTCGGCATGCTATTTTCCTGGGCAGAAAATCAGGTACTCGCCTGCGTAAAATCGGTACCGCTCGGACAGGTTGCGGGCCAGCGCCTGTTACTTTCGCTGCGATCACCTATTGAAGCAGCCGCACAAACCGCGCGTACGATTGCAGACGAAGATTTATCGAATTGGACTCCGGGGTTATCGCTGTTATCCATGCAGCATGAAGTGCAATACTCCCGGCTATATCGCTCCTAAAACTCATACACCCTAGCAGAGAATCTCCATGAGCACTCCTAATCCTCTACGCGTTGGTATCGGCGGCCCTGTTGGCTCCGGCAAAACTGCACTATGCGAGATGCTGTGCAAGCAAATGCGCAGCCACTATGAAATGGCCGTCATCACGAATGATATTTACACCAAAGAAGATATGGAGATTTTGCTGCGTGCAGATGCACTACCGGCAGAGCGGCTGATGGGCGTAGAAACGGGCGGCTGCCCGCACACGGCGATTCGTGAAGACGCCTCCATCAATCTCGAGGCGATCGCTCGTATGAGCGCTGACTTCCCAGATCTTGATCTTATTTTGGTTGAGTCGGGTGGCGATAATCTTGCGGCCACTTTCAGCCCGGAGCTATCCGATCTAACGATTTACGTGATTGATGTGGCGGGTGGCGAAAAGATTCCGCGTAAGGGCGGCCCTGGTATTACCCGCTCAGATCTGCTGATCATCAACAAGACTGACCTGGCACCGCATGTTGGTGCCAATCTGGAGATCATGGCCGCTGATGCCAAAAAACAGCGCGGCGATCGGCCTTTTATATTTACCAATCTCAGGCAAGGTGAAGGCGTAAAAGAAGTCGTTGAATTTATCCGCAAGCAGGGCTTGCTGGATGAGATGCAGCATTAAACCCTTATCTATAAGAGCTGATGGCAACGACTACTTGTAGGTTGCCACCATCACCACCTTACCCACCATCGATTGATACAGTTCCTCAGCGCTTAATTCATTGCGCTGCTCTTCACTCGTAGCGCTGATGTTCAGTATCTTCGGCAAACGATCAACATGAATAGCGAAGTTGACATCTTCCGGAAGGAAGCCCTGATCGTCGCCGATTTTCTTGATATCGAGTTTGCCAACGGTAATCCCCACGACATTACCGCGCATATCAAATACCGGACCGCCAGAATTACCTTTATTCACCTTGGCCGTAATCTGAAACGTACCCGCATCGTCTCTCAGACCGGTACGTTTTGACACCACGCCATTGGTAAGTGACGGCGATCCCTCGCCCAGCAAGTACCAAAGTGGATATCCCATCACAACGACATTCCTACCTACTTGCGGCTTGACGAAGCTTGAACTCGGAATCGCACGATCGGCAGGCAAAGGTTTAGCGAGTTCCAGTACGGCGATGTCATCGGTACTCGATGTAAATATCAGCCGCGCTTTGATGACTTCGCCCAGCCCGGTACGGATAGCAAACTCTTTACCGCCCTCGACCACATGGCGGTTGGTAACCACCTTACGGCCAGCGTCGACAATAAATCCGCTACCGCCAATGATGGTCACGCCGGAAGGAAATGGAAAACGCTGAACCGCAATATTCGACTCAACATCCGGCATCACAGGCTTGACGACCGGAATAGCTGGCTTCGCCTTACTGGGCTCAGGTTTTCTCTCAGCGACGGTCTCTGGCGGCTTCTTTTCTGGCGCTTGCTTCGCTTCTACAGGCGGCTTCTCCGGCTGAGGTGCGATTGGATTCGCCTCCAGCCACGCTTTCATGACAGCGACGCGATAGTTATCGCCCTGATCGTTGTAGAGGGTTAGCGCTTTACTTCGCGCAGCTCTGGCCGCTGATAAATCACCTGTTTTTTGGTGATACTCACCTATCAGATCGTGTGCGCTAGCAGCTGCGGGTTTGCGAGCGATAAAAGCAGATAGCCGTCGCTTTGCTTTCTCAACATCACCTATCAATGCATAAAACCGGGCGCTGGCGAGTGTGATGACTTCTGAATCGGGTTGCTTTTTGCTGGCTTGCTCGATGCTGCTGATGGCTTCTTCCATCTTGCCAGTGCGGGCCAGAATGAGGGCGTGGATAGTGAGCGGCTCCCCCGCTTCCTTATCGATACGATTAATGGAATCAGCGAAGCGCTTTGCTACCGAAAACTTACCAAGCTTCAACTCACATAGCGCGATACCGAGCTGTGCGTCGATGCTATCGAGCGAGAGCGAATCGGCCAGCTCGAAAAATGCCAAGGCTTTGGCGGGCTTGTCTATCGCCAGATAGATTTTCCCGGTCAGTAGATTAATCTTGGACTCGTCTTCATCCCTTGCCGCATAGTTTTTCAGAATGCCGACTGCCTCAGAATATCGGCCCGCGTCAACATACACGCTTGCTGCTTCCAAGTCGTTCGCACGAACGCCAAGTAGCCAAGCACTCAGAAAAAAAATCCCTATCGCTGATAGGGATCGCTGCCACATGGATTTACCCATATTTAATCAACCCTGAATTGAATCTCTTTCTCGGCCAAACGGTTTTGACTATCTTTTATTCGAAGCAGAATACGATGCTTACCCGACGGAACGTTGACATTGGCCAGTCGTAGTCCATTCGGTGTTTTTACCGCTTCTTTTAGCAAGCGGTCGGTGATATCCATTTTCAACGAGCCATATAAAGCCTGAAAACTCTTGAAATCAAGCGCTGCCCCTTCCTGCGGCTTGAATATCACTTCCATTTTGAGAGGGTTGCGTACTACCTTGTCAGTACCATTTGCCTCAGGGTCAACCAGCGTGATCTGCGGTGCTAGCGGATCAGCCGGCGCCGCAGCCGCCTCGAGTACCGGCGGCGCTTTTTGTGAGCGAATCATTTCCTCTTTGGTCACCAGCTGTATCGCACTCGCCGGGAGTAAAACACTCATGGCCGCAGCAACAACAAAGGATTTGATCAGGATACTCATGGTTGGCCTCAACGCTTACGCGCTGCCTCAATTTCTTGCTCAAGGTCTTGGAAGGCTTTAGACGCACGCAGCTTAGTATCTAATACCTTGCTCTTCTTGATCTGATCTGCTGCGACTTTATTCGCCTCGCCGATCGGCAGTTTGAGCAAGACAAATGCCTTGTAGTTAGAGCCCTCGGACATTAACTCGACCTTGTCCCTCACATAGCCACCGACGTTCTTGTCGACTGCAACAGTTTTAGTGGCAGAGCTAATCGCATCTTGCACATCAAGATCAGCCGCAGTACCAGTCTGCTCTGCAAACTGTGTAATTTTTGTCGACACAACGCCACCGAGTCTGACGGCCAAATCTCGTCTCGCTACGCCCTCGGCAATATCGATCGCCAATTGCATACGTGGTGATACGCCCTCACCGGTGGTGTAGATAGCATTCGCATCTTGCGGCGGGTTGAGGATCCATGCCGGCGCCTTGCTGATCGATTTCTCGACATTCTTGACCGCAGCACTCTGCTTCTCTACTTCTTGCTTTTGCACGAATTCTGGTGTGCCTGGTTTCGGGCTCGAGCAAGCTGCTAGCAACAAAGTGCAGAGTGCTCCTATTAGAAAAATAAATTTATTCCGCATGACATCCTCCCTTTAAAGTTTTCTTACCTTTTCTTGAATCAACTTGAGTTCATCTTGGTTTAGCTGCGACTCCAACCCCAGCGAGGAGAGCGCGTTTAAGCCATTTTCAGCACCTGCTTTTTCATTGTTTGCGATAGCAACTATGATACCCCGACGAATCGTGTCTGCTGCCTCTGCCTCGTCACCGGCAAAGGCTTGTGCCATACCGAGTTGAAGCAAGGTAAAGGTACTCGCCGGATCAAGCTCCAAACTCTTTTGATAAGCCGCCACAGCCAGCGCGTACTTACCCTGCTGCGTGTACGCAATACCAAGCCCAGAAAAATAGACTGGCTTGGGTATATCGGCGCCGGCTGCTCGTAGCAATGGCGACAAGGACTCCGCAGGTTTATCCGCTTTCAAATAGGCACGACCTAATAAAAATTGATGATCCGGATCTTTAGGCGAAATCTCGGTCAGTTTTTTTGCGTACACGATAGCAAGTCCGCCCTGCCCGCTGGCCAGTTTGACCTTAGTCATCTCTGCATAACCCACCGGGTTCTGAGGCGCTTTGCTGATCAGCATCTCGGCCAAAATCTCGCGATCTTTGTGATTAGTCCACTGCGGACCATTCAGGGCATTGATTAGCGCCTGCTCTGCCTCGGCAACGGGCAAAGCTTCTATCTCGGATTTCAATTGTGCCAGCGGGGCGATCGCCGGTGGTTCAGTGGATTGGCGTTCTGCTTGTGTCAGCTGGCTCACGGACTCCTCGTTGAATTTCAAACCCGGAATCGCATACACCAAGCGTCGCGCGAGATCATGCGTGGTGCGTGTCATCTGCTCTTCGCGCAAATTCGATCCGGCAGACACCGCGCTACTGATGGCAGAGACCGGGTTTAATGGCACGCCGCCATCGCGCACGACGGCCGTATGCTTGCCCTCCCAGATGGGTTTATCACTGCCGGCTCGATAAACCTGCAGCTTGGCACCGATTTTCACTTCGGAATAAATACCCCAGAAGCGCGAACTCTTTTCAATGACTTCGCCAGTAATCACGGCGTCGCATCCACTGGCTGCACTGATCGCTGCTGCGTTCTCCTTGACCGAACGCTGAGGATCGATCAATGCATCTACTTTTTGTAGTGGGATCAGGCGAACACCGGTTGGCGCCAAATGGGAATGAATCGCTTTGCGCACACTATCCGTTGGGGCGAATGTGGGCTTCGCCGCGGTGAGCGGCAGCACCGCTAGGCAGCGCGGTGGATCTTTTTTGATAGCCTCGCTTGATTGTGAGACAACGACATCACCGACATTATCAGCAAGCTCTTCCCGCGATGGGTCGCGCTCGACATAACGCGTCGCACAGCCTGATAACACTAGGCTACAAAGCAGGATGATGCGGGCGGTGTGGTTTCTCACTGATTCAATGGATTCGTTTATCTACGCTTAGCTGTGATCTCATTACTTGGTCAACTGGTAGCCCTTCTTGACCAGCCGCCGCTCTGTAATCGGGATTTGCTGTAGCAAGGCCTTGAAGTCATCCAGGTTGTAACGACTCATCCAGCGTTGTGGTTTCTTGGTCGCCACCACGATTAAGTACTCGTCATAGAACTTACGCCTGCCGGTATAGCTATCGGCCCAGCTGGCCACCAAGCCATATGAGTCTTTCAATGCCTTGCTGCTGTTTTGGCGTAGCTGTACGTTCGATTGCGCCGGATCGTCTGTGCTGGGGATTATTCGCACCACTGAATGGCTATCATGGGGCAGCCAATTGAATACTGCGAAATAGCCCGGCTGCGATAATTCAATGTCTAGGTTAAAGCGATCGCCTACACGAAACACCGTCTGTCCAAAATCTGCGCGCAACTGAAAATTGGGGTCAGGCTTTTCTTTGGGTATGGCAACTTCAATCTCTACCTCTGCGATACACGCCGATGCGCCCCCTCGCTCCTCGACGATGGTGTTTTCTTTTAGAGTCCGCCTGATCTCGCCTTCAATCTGTGACCAGGTAATTTGATTCATATCGCAACCATAGTCAGCGCGCTTACCCGTTGTGCCCTGACAGCTCAGCAATTCTTCTGCCGAGACAAACTCACCCATCACATTCGCCAGCGCCCGCGACCGTGCTTTTGCGATCGCCAGATCACAAGCATCTTTGCGGGCAGTTTCAGGCCCGTACAAATACTCGGCACGCGCAGCGCTAATCTCGGCCGCGACCGGACCGAACGCGCAAAGCCCCGCCATCACTAAAGCAATAGGCAAATAGCGGCGGTTCGGAGTAAGCATTAATCGGTTCGACTTCATGGGGCAGTGGTCCTAGCGGGTGACGCTGGCTCGCTTTAGCTATTTATTAATTTCCGGTGAATCCATATTATGTGGGAAATTTTTCCACGTCAACGGTATTTCCGGTGTATGCTGGATAAAAGTGTAAATGCCTTTAACAAATTGAGCGTGCATCTTGACGAACCCTGTCCTGCCTGCCGTTGAACACCTGCTTTATCCCTTAGCCAGATTACTGCTCGACCGCGGTATTGGCTTTGGAACGCTCTCCGAAGTTATCAAATTCGTCATGATCAAAGAAGCGGAGCGCCAACTAGGCGATGCGCAAGAGGGCACCGTCACTGATAGTCGAATTAGCATCGCCACCGGCATCCACCGCAAAGAAGTTAAACGGCTGCGCGCGCTGGATTCTCATGACACCGATTATTTCGCTGCCAGCCTGACCGCCCAAGTGGTCGCCAAATGGACAGGCGACCCCAAGCTGCGCACTCGGCAAGGCCCAAAGCCCCTACCCAAAAAGAAAAAAACGACGCGTGGCTTCGACTTTGAAGACTTGGTTCGCTCCATCAGCACGGATGTGCGCCCCAAAGCCGTGCTAGACGATATGCTGCTGCGCGGCCTGGCCTCGATGGATGAAGACGGCCTAGTCAACCTGCATCCCGACAACCTAGCCCTGAAACAGGGGCAGGAAGAAACCCTGCAGTATTTGAGCATGAATATTCATGATCATTTATCGACGGCTATCGGCAATCTAATCACCCCAGAAAAGAAAGCTCTGGAGCGCTGCGTGCATTATCATGGGTTAAGTCATGCTGCTGTCGCGCAGCTACAAAAAGTTTCAGAAAAACAAGCCATGCAGGCATTACTTGCCGTGAATAAGGCAGCACAGGCATTGCTCAAGCAAGAGAAATCGCGCGGCGAACAACGAATGAACTTTGGGGTGTATTTTTTCAATGAACAGATCGATACCGATTCAGCAAAACGCGCAGATCATGTCTAAGCTTGCCACCACCCTAATCAGCTTAGCGCTGATGCTCACGTCAGGCATCGCAGCCGCACAGGTTGATACCGGCGGCGGCATGGGTGGCACAGGTGCCCGCCGACAATCGGAGTTGATTGACCCCGCTGGCGGCAACGGCAATAACCCCGATTGTCCCAAAGCGAACAGCATTGGCATCGTCGAAGTGAAGAATAAGAATACGCAGCAAATTCTGCGTAGAGAATACGCGTGCCGCGGTCAAATGCTGGAATCAAGCAGTACGGAGATTATCGAGCTCTACTTGCGCACAGGCGAAAAAATCATTGTGCTTGAGAATAGTGCGATTGTAGTGGAGTAGACGTATCGCTTGTGCTGAGAAAGCTCACTTCTTTTTCAGCCAGTCACCCGCTTTTTGCATATCTGTGCCAGCGCCTGAGATTGCGCCACCAATCGTGCCGCAAGCAGCACAGGTAAACAGCATGATTAAGACCGTGCAAATTTTTTTCATCGCTTTACCAAAGTTCTGTTTTCATCACCTATCAACTGCGGCTCCTGCTCGCGATTTCTGAGCGCAGCTTGGCGCGCGACATTTTCAACCAGATAGCGCTGCATTTCACCAAAGGTGATTTCACCGTTGCGATCGAGGTCTGCCACGCCCTCCAAGCCTTTCATCAGGTAATAACTGAATAAGCCATGACCGAGTTCGGAGCTGGACCATGAAATTTGCTGTGCAGCTGAAGCGCTCAGCACCGAAAACTCGGGCGGGTAGCTGGATACAGACGATCGCAAACTGAGTGGTCGCGCATCAGGTAAAAGCGCATCGCCAGTGCGAGTCTGGCCGCTGTAACAACTATCAAAAAACAGCGTCGCCGATTTTGCTTGTGTCGCCGATATCATCGTGACCAGCTCTTGCTGGCTAATACCTGTTTTGTCGATAAAGTCGCGGTCTGCGTTATGGGGCAGCAGATAAAGCGTTTTGCCATCATCAGAAGGCAAACCATGACCGCTGTAAAAGACATAGACATCGGTAGTGCCACGATTCACATTGCGACGTAACCATTGGCGAAATGCGCGGGTAATTTCGGTGGTGTCGGCACCAGCATCGGTCAGCAAACGTATACGGTTGGGTGCCACACCAAGAACATGGCGTGCGTACTCTGAAAATTTTCTGGCGTCGGTACTTGCAAATCGTGCAGCTGGTAAATACTTATAGAACTGTATGCCGATGACAATAGCAACCGCATCGCGTACGGGAGACGGCTTAACGCCACGTAGCGACAGTGCTGACGACGCATGCCCACGACCCGATGAAGCTGATGTTGAACGAGGCACATTAGCCGTCTCTGAATCCGCTGTCGTGGCAGCGCCTTCGTTGAGTAATGCACGATTGCGCTCGTTGCCGCGGACTATTGCCTCTGACTCTGCTTCTGACTCTGCCTCAACCGATGGCCGACCTGATGAGTCATTAGTGCTGCCGGCGAGCCCAGACCCTGGCTCTTGCGCCAGTACGCACCCGACGCAAAGCGCTAGGCTACACAGACTAATGCTAACGCGGTTACGGGGTGAAGGGTTCATGAACAGGTTATCGTGAAGCCTGATGCGCAAACTTACCAGGCAAAGTTTTTATTCGACCCACGTTTATCAATCGGTACCAGTGAATCGAACAAGATAATCCCGGAGCTGAGGTCAGTGACCCGCAGGCGGAATTCATATTCAAGCTGTTGTTTGGACCGGTCTGCGCTGACATTTGTGGTTTGCGATATTTCACCAATCATGGATAGATCAGGTTTTACTACCTTGCCTTTGCCGCCGGTATCTTGATCGTAAAGGTCAGACTTCTCGAGTTGCCGATACTCTTTGACGCTTTTGTCCGCCAGACTACCGCCAACCGACGAGAACGCAAACTTGCCGCTTTTGGTCATGTAGCTGACCATACGCTGAGTAAGGCGCTTAGTATCAACTTCCTGCACGGTCTCGTTACGTACATTCCCGATCTGAACTAGCCAACGGCCTTCTTTTTTTGCGAGCCAAGGCGACATCATGAATTCATCAAGCGCACTTTTTGCCGCAAACTCAAAATCAATCGTAGTCAGGCCAAAGGTATCTATTTCCTTTTTGCTGGCCATCGGGTTAGTCGTACTGACTTTGCCGGAGGCACAGGCCACCAGTAGCACCGGCATACACGCTACCAGAATCATTTTTACAAATTTTTTCATCATGCTCTTTGGCTCCATTACTTAGGTGATGCAGCAGCTGAGAATAACACTTCCGTTTATAGCTTTACCAAGCTGACCGCTAGCCCCATCTGAGTCGCCGCCCCCTTAACCAATATAAGGTAATTACCTGGCTCATCAAGGCTTAAGGTATCGACCGGCTGCCGATTCGCCGTTTCGATCTTTAATGTACCGGAATCGGGTCGGTCAACCACGGCGATTTGTATGGTGTTCGGCAGGTTACGCCAGGCTCGCGTATCTGCCTTGGTGAACGCCGCCTGCGTTGCCGCAGTCCCGATCTTCATGAGTGCCGCAGCGAGTGGGTCTAGTTTCTGTCTGTCAACTTGTCGGTCAATTTCAGCGTTAGCGGCGTATTGGGCAGCTGTTTTGATAATCGTCGAGATCACCGCTTTGGAAACAATACCGGGATAGGCCTTTTCAAACTCAAGGCCTACCAAGCGATTGATATCGGTCAGCACGACCGTCTTTTCACCCTCCTCACCGACGATTAAATACGGGTAAGCTGCATACCCCTCTCTGAATTCGGGCAAAGCGATGCCGCTGTAAAGCACTTTGTCTGATACCAGATACATCGGCAAATCAATTCGGTATTCATTGAAGCCCGGGCCGTTGCCGTCTTCGTAAACCACGATCACTTTATTCTCAAACTTGCCGTTGGCCTGATCGATATTAGCGCGTAGCTTGCGTAAAAAATCTCGCCCTTCGTTAGATGCAGCGCTTTGGGCAGCACTCGACAACAAAGGTTGAATCAGACTCAAATCATTATCAAACGGGTCAGATGAGGTGGCTCTGAACAACGCCGACATCACATCGCCAGCAGCAATCTGAATCTCCGACATGATCACACCGGGTCTAACCTTAGCTACCCCGCGTCCCAGCTGACCCTCGATTTGTTGGGTACTAGAAGCGGCATTGATTCTCTGGTTCTGCGCCAGGCCCTCTCTCATCGAGCCATAGGATGCACGCGCAAAAGCGCCAAGTTGTACTACCGAGTTCCGTTGCCGCTCTTGCAGGCGTTTGAAGGAAACGCGCGCGTTTTCGTTTTTCAGCATCAACTGGTTGAGCGCGCGGTAGTAATCGATGAATCCACCCTCGTGTACCTTGCCCTGATAGGGCCCGAAGGCGCTACTGGTCGCCGTGGTCGCGACTAAGGCGAGCACCTCTTGCGGGGTATCGACCGTATCTTCTTTCCAAGGCATGAGCTGGTGCGCACGCTCGAAGGCTTCATTACTTAGCTGCCAGTAGCCAGCGTCGTGAAACGCCTTGGCCGCCTCGAGCGTCATGTGAAGATTGTTGCGGTCGTAGCGTGGCTTACGATCAGGCGTGAGGAATAAATTTGCTGCACCCTGAAAATCTGATCTTGCCCGGAACTGCATCAGATCAGGGCCGTTCTTGGGCGCGGTACCGCAGCCCGAAAGGAAGATCACGCTGAGCAGGCAGAGTGTTGTTGAGAATCTGGTGAACGGACGATTCATGCTCTACCTCCTCGACCGGTAGTCAGTTTGGCTGCCGGTTCATACTGACCTTGTTTTTTACTGACTTTTTTCAGGAAGCCGCAAGCGCGTCTTTCAGCGCATCGGTAGCCATCTGTTCCAGCCATCCTAAATCAACCTCTTGGTGCGCCTCGCAGATAAACCATGGCTCGCGTGAATCTGGCTCGAGCATGATGCCGCGATCAATCAGGTTCCAGGCAAACTCGCGGTAAAGCCGGCTATCGGTTTTACGCCAGTCGCGGTAACTGGTGGGCACGGTCTCGGTGAAATGTACACCGAACATTGCCGGAGGTCCGGCGAAGGCATGTGCGATACCGGCAGCGGTAAATACCCGCCCGAGTGCAGCTTGGATTTTTTCGCCGACCGAATCAATCGTCGCCAACGCTTTGGTATGCGTGAGTATCGATAGCGTTGCGTGAGCGCCAGAGAGCGCAATCAGGTTCGCGGTGTAGGTACCACCATGAACCACACCACCACCATGCGAACCGACCTTATCCATGATATCCGCACGACCACCGAATCCCGCCACCGGGTAACCATTACCCATCGCCTTGGCGTAAGTAGATAAATCAGCGTAGATGCCATACAACTGTTGTGCACCGCCGGCTGCAACGCGAAACCCGGTCTTGACTTCATCAATCAGCAGCAAGGTGCCGTATTGCGTGCATAGCTCACGTAGTCGCGCAAGCCATTTCGGGGTAGCAGAGATACTGCCGGCATTGCCGATGATGGGTTCGAGGATGACACAGGCCAGTTGCTCGCCACGAGCTTTAAACAGGTGCTCCAAGCCCTCGTCATCATTCATTTGTATCAGGTCGAGCAATTCACGCGCACGCCTTGGAATACCAGACCCGAAGGGAATCACCTCAGGCTGTGTACCACTGGCCGGATCCCAGGCTTCAATATCGGACTTCCACATCATCTCGTCGTACAGGCCATGAAAAGCACCTTCGACGATGGCAACGCGATCACGTCCGGTGAAGCCGCGTGCAGTACGAACCGCGCCCATCACCGCCTCGGTGCCGGAATTCGCAAATCGCATCTTCTGCACATTGGGGCACAGCGCCTTGACCTGCTGTACGACCTCGGTGTCGAGTTCGGTAGCAAACCCGGACAAGGTACCGCGCTGGGTGATTTGCTCAACGACAGCAGCGTCTACTCGCTCATCTCGGTAGCCGAGAATGATTGGCCCGTAGCCGAGCCGGAAATCAACATATTGCTTGCCGTCGCAATCAGTCAGCCGACAACCTTTTGCGCTGCTGACGAAGACAGTTTTATCGTCACCCCAGTAGCGGTAGTTCTCAGCAACGCCTTGCGGCATATGCTGATGGGCCTCACGCATTAGCTCGGGTTGACGACGCATCTCAAGCGGCCTTCTCGTCGCCACCCGTCTGACCATGTGGTGGGCGCAAGTAAAGCCCTACCTGCTGCTCGAGCAGACGCACCACATGAAGTTCGGCGGCATCGTCGCCATAAACTTGACGCGCACGCTCGAACACAGCTTGGGCATGACGCCCCATGGTGAGGGTATAGCCCTGCTGCTCAGCAATCTGATTCACCAGTGACAGATCTTTGCAGCACAGCGCCAATGAAAAGCTGGGGTCGTAGTGGCCTTCGAAAATCGAGGGAATATCATGCTCGACCACCCAGCTATTACCTGCACTATGCATCAGCGCTTCGCGAACCACGTCCAAACGCACGCCCGCTTTTGCACCTAACATCAAGGCCTCGCCGATCGCCGCTGCGTTCACAAACCACATCAGGTTAGTCATCAGCTTGATGGTCGCGCCATTGCCATGGGGGCCAACATGCAGCACGCGGTTGCCCAGCACATCAAGTACTTCACGCCAACGCGCAAATGCGTCTTCGTTAGCGCCCACGAAGATAGAGAGCTGACCGGCAGCTGCGCCATCAATCGCATTGGTGACAGGTGCTTCGAGATAATCCACACCACGCTCTGATGCGATGGCTGCGATTTCACGCGCAAGATCGACGGAACTGGTAGAGGTATCAATCAGAACACTGCCCGCTCGCATGGCTTGCAATACACCATGCTCACCCAGCAAGACTTCGCTCACCTGGGGTGGCCCTGGCAGCGACAACAGCACAATATCGGCCTGCGCCGCTGCACTGACTGGGTCATCGCACCATTGCGCACCCAAGGCCGCTAGCTCATCGGGAAGTCCAGGCCGCGCATCATGCACTGACACCGCGTAACCATGGCGCGCAAGGTTGACCGCCATCGGCCGACCCATGTTGCCGATACCGATGAACAGAAGCGAACGTGTCATGTTTTATGAAACTCGAAAAAATGCGAGCCGATGCCAGTCTGACGATCAAACTGAAAGCCGTTGTCAGCCAGTAGCGCCAGCGCCTCATCGAGCGGATAAACGCGGTAGCGAATGGTTTGCGCCATCAGAGTCTCGTCGTGATCGGTGAGGTAATAGTGCTTGGTAAACCCATGATCAGCCGGTTCGATTTTTTGGGAATAGACATACCCGTTTTTTATCGGCCGCTGATAGTCGTGATGGGGACCTTGAATACCCAGCAGTAGCCGACCGCCAGAATGCACATGGCCCGCCACGCGTTCGATACCCCGGCAATTATCTTCATGCGCTGACAAATGACTCACCATGAATGGTTCGTTGTCGCCATCGACTACAAAGTACCAGACGCCACCGTACGAAAAAGCCAGATCGTAGGTGCTCTGAAGATCGAATTGCGTCACGTTTTGCCGCTGCAATGAAACATTCGGGTAGGGATTCAAACGCTCCGATGCAATATTCAGCATCGCCGAGGTGAGATCGATACCGGTGACCTTTGGAATAGCGGGATGACGCGTCACTAGTTCTTGCAGAATTAATCCGGTGCCGCAGCCTAGTTCCAGTACGTTATCGAACTCGCCATGGTGAACAATGTTGTCAACGATTTTCTGGTAGTCGTAATAGCCGGACGTCATGATCAAATCATAGTACGCCGACATATTGGTGTAATCGCCCATGCCCTCTTCGACCTCATCTCCCGCTCCGGTCTGGGTGCCGGGCTGGGTTATATATTTATTAATTTAATGTTGAATTGTGATGCAGGCGTGCAGTGTTGAACGTTTCAGCGATCTGGTCAACAGCAGAATCGATCAACTACTAATTGTTTTTACGCACAACGCTGCTAGCGGCCCACCGCGGTAAGTTCCAAACGCGCACGTTCCAACTCGGCCAGCATGATGGCTTGCAGCGTTGGGTTTTGTACGCCGGTCGCCGCGGCAAACTTCTCTACCCAAGCAAAAAAATCAGAACGCTGCTTCTCATCCCAAGGTGAAGGCGGGGTGGGCGTCGCGAGATTTCGCACGCTAGCCACCAATTGTGCAAGCTTCAGCAATTTGGCGCGGCGTGACATATAGGGCGCAACCGTTAACCGCAAAGCTTTGCGCGTTCCGCGTGAGAGTCTCGGATTATCCGTCACTTCAGCCACGATGCAGCCAACTTCGCTCCCAAATACCGAGGCAATATCGGTTTCTGTGACAGCACCGAACTGCAGCAGATCATGCAGCATGGCAGCTGCCAGCAAGAAGGGGTCGGACTCACCCGCCTCCTGCAACATCTGCACCACGTCGGATGGGTTGAGGATGCAGTGCATCCCCGCCTCCGGCGCAATCGGACGCTCGGCATCGTTGCGGCCACGAAACGCGATCGCCTTCTCCAGCACGGACGTGCCGCTAGCCGCTGGTTTAACTATCTTCGCAGAGTTCATTGTCTGATCATAGCTGGTCTATCATGACGAGGTCGATAACTGTCCGTCACAACCGTAACACTACGCCCCCATGCAAACCCCGCGCCCCGACACTGTCAAACGCTACCTCAAAAAACCGCTGGTTCGACTCAGCACCATTTCCTGGCGCGATCTGATCATGGTGTTGCTACCGATACTCGCCGTGACCATGGTGCTAGGGTGGCTGGCGGTCAAGCTGATCCGTCCGGCACCGCCGGATCGGGTGGTGTTATTGGCCGGCCCGGCAGATGGCAGCTTTCACACTGCGGCGCAGCGCTACGCAAAAATCATCGGCGCGCATGGCATTCGAGTCGAGGTCCGGGAAACTGATGGCTCGGTCGAGAACCTGCAGCGACTGCTAGACGCAAAGCAAACGGTCGATGTCGGCTTCGTCCAGACCGGTTTAGCCGATGACGACCAAGCGCCCGGTCTGCAGTCGTTAGGAACGATCTATGTACAGCCCATCATGGTGTTCTATAGCGGTGCCCAGCGTATCGAGCGACTGACGCAACTCAAGGGTAAGCGCATTGCGATTGGCCCCGATGGCAGCGGTACCGCCGTGATCGCGAACAAGATGCTGGCCGAGAATGGGATGGACAAGAAGAGCGCCAAATTGCTCGAATTGGATAGCGACGATGCAATAGCAGCCCTGTTGGCACGCAAGATTGATGCAGTGTTTGTCACTGGTGAGCAGCTACGAGGCAAAAAAGTTCGAGAGTTAGTGCGAAAGCCTGGTATTCAGATGATGAGCTTTCGACAAGCCGATGGCTATCAGCGACGCTTACCGTTTTTGTCTCGGCTGGTAGCGCCCGAGGGCAGTTTCGATCTGGGTCTTAACTTGCCGCCGCAAGACATCGACTTATTTGGCACACCGGTTGAATTGATCGCGCG
>JAPLQC010000052.1:13475-21900 GCA_026399895.1 Burkholderiales bacterium | reverse complement strand
GACTACACCCGGCAATCTCCGATCTACTCATCGCCGCCGCGCGCGAGGTGCATGGCAAGGCGGGTATGTACCGCAAAGCCGGTGAGTTTCCGGCACCGATTGAGCACGACATTCCGATCAGTGAAGAGGCAAGACGTTATTACACCTCGGGCGCGCCCTTCCTCTACAAGCGCTTGCCGTTCTGGCTGGCGAGTCTGGTCGACCGGATTGCGCTGGTGCTGTTGCCACTGTTGATCGTGATCGTACCGGCCACGCGCATGGTGGCACCGCTGTATCAATGGCGTATGCGATCGCGAATTTATCGCTGGTACGGCGCACTGATGACGCTGGAGCGCGCCATGCTGGCAAATCCCGATCAGAATGAGCGCGAGGAGCTGTTCAAGCAACTGGAAGCGATTGAGAACTCGGTGAACAGCCTGATCCTGCCATTGGCCTTTGCCGACCAGCAGTACGTGCTGCGCGAGCATATTGCTATGGTCAGAGCACGCATGAACGCCCTGTCGGGCGCATCGGCGCCACCATCTGCCAGCATGGCCTGAACGGGTCGTCCAACAACATGTGATGCGTGATCTGGCATTGGTACGCTAGGTGACCAGGCTTTTTGGTGGCACAATTTGGCGCTTGTGCAACCCCGCATAATTCGCTCTACCCACCGGCGCACCGCATGAAGCAAGAAAACACTCCCGATCTACCCCACAGTCCCGAAGAATCCGTGCAAGCAGGCAATCTGAAACACCGGCTTCATCAGCACTTGAAGCACGAGGTGTATTGCAAGCTGGGTGTATCAACGATTCACGGGGTCGGAGTGTTTGCGCTACGCGACATACCTAAGGGCACGCTGCCCTTGAAGAGTATGGTCTCGCGTAAAGAAAAGAAATTCTCGCGCTCCGAACTGAAAGAGATTCCAAGCAGCGTGCGCAAGCATTTGGCCGATTTTTGCCTGGTCGAGAGCGGGCGGGTATCCGTACCGGAGATCGGCATGAACGCGATCAATATCTCGGTTTATCTGAACCATTCGAAAACGCCCAACTTGTTCTTCAACAAGGCGGAAGTACTCGAGGCATTGCGAGATATCACGCGTGGCGAGGAGCTAACGATCGATTACGACCTCAGCTTTGGTGAAGAGCACGTCTTCGGCGACAAGGAACTTGCCGCCGATGACGAACCTAAAAACGACCGCGCCTGAAAGACTTCAGGCGGCGCAGTCGCTCAGCGCTTCTTCGTTGCGGTAGATACGGTTCAAGTCTTCCGGACGGAAATCGATCTTCAACGGCGATGTCGGATCGGTAGCCAAGGGGTGCTCCGGATCCACCAGTGCCATCGCGTAGATCGGCTCGTAGTCGGTCACGAACAGCGACTTGTAGCCGTAATCATCGACCGGACCGAGGTTGTACCAGCGCAGACCATGCTTTGCCGCCCAGCGCGATGCCAGCAGACAGGCATAGTTACCCGGTGACTTGTTCTTGAAGTCACGATTCCACTGGCAGAAGCTGCCGTACAGCTGGTCGTACTTAGGCAAGACGATCGATACATCGGTCAGCACCAGGGTGCCGTCCGGCGCATGCATCTGTAGCACCAGCACGTCGAGATCGCGCACATAGTCGACGAATCCCTCAACCTCGAGATCGTCAATCCAGTACTTCTCGAAGTGATCGCCGCCCAGCTCGATCATATCTTCGAAGCTCAGATCCTTGCCTGGGATGACCTGCTCCGAGTAAGTAAACTCCTTGTACTGCTTGTCGAACTCGCGGAATTTCCTTGCTCGGCGCTCGTCGCTCCAAAACGCCTCCGAGGCGGTGTCCACCATGCCGTATTTGTCATTAATCTGCACACCAAACCGGCTGTCCGGTGGAATTGCATAAACGACAAAAGGCCGTGGCGCCTTAGCGATCATTTCTTCATTGACCTCGATGTACGGGCACAGCGCATCCCAGCGAGAGGTGTAATACAAAATCTCTTCGTGGTAGCTCTCGACGTACAGGTTATCGGTGGTCCAGCTTTGGTGACCGACACGATGCACTTCAAGCGCCCGTTTAGCTCGTTGGGTCTGGTATAGGTGAACCAGAGATCCATTCATCGTCATTCTCCCTTCACGTGACTTGGTACCGGCAGGCGTTTCAACTCGAAATAATCCATATCGACGTCGAAATTACCTTTCAGAAAAGCCGAATCCGATTTTTCCAGCCTGGCGATTTCTTTTTTACAGCTGGCCAGGTGGCTCGACGCCTCGCTTTGCTCATCCTTCAGCTGTCGGATGTATTCCGGCATAAGCGGGCAATCGGTGTCGTAATAAACTTGGCGGGTTGCGGGGTCATAGGACAACGGGTACAGCTTGCAGCTGAACGGCTTGTCGTCGCCCAAAGTACAACCGGTAGGTCCGAGGTTTGGACATTCTGTCTCGATGCAGATGCTGCCGAATTTTCGTTGTTCTTTCGCGGTCAGCGATATCTCGAGGGAGGGATAACCCTGCTCGATATAACAGCATCGACGGCATTCTGCGCAATGATCAAACGGCATGCGCGACCCTGTCGACTTTACATTTCATCAGCGGCATAGGCTGCTACCGGTTCGCGCCCAATCAATGAAAACGATCACTGCGCGCCGGGTCGAATAATGATTTTGCCCGTAAGATAAACAATCTTTGCGGAATTGTCACAAATTATTTTCAATCGACGCCCGCAATACCCGCCGAATCACTTTCCGAATATCGCTAAATCGCATTCAGCAGAAGGTATGCGCACCACTTTAAGTGGCATGATTTTCACCGATGGCGGCGAAATCAATGCAACTTCAAAGGCTTAGATCGACGGAAGATTTTGCAATCACGATGAATATCGAAACCGCTAACTGGAACGGCGTCTCACCGCATTTAGCCGCATTCAGCGGCTTGATTGGCGTTCAGATGGGAATAGAACTGCAGTCGGGGGGATTTACTCGACGCTGAACTCGAGCGTTTGTCGGGAGCAGTACAGCGTGTTGATGTAGTACATGTCGAAGCGAGTGCCATTTTCTGCTGCCGCGCGCAATCGGATACTGTGGCGACCCACGATATCGCCCTCCTCATCGCGCACCGCCAGTTTTAACCTGCCACGGAATGGGCGACCGCTTTTGTTCACCAGAATTCCGCCCACGTTGTAATCCACGCAGAATACGCGCTTGACCAAAATGTCCGGATTATTGGTCTCGATGGTTTCCATTGCCGCCCACAGCGGTAGTGGTGCAACCAAGCCCATCAGTAGCAGTAAACGGGTGAGATGTCTCATACACCACCTGATTCAGTGACTATCTGCGCACCACCCGAGAGCGATCTCGGGCTTGCGGGTCGATTGAAAGTCATTGCGATTCCGAAGCCAAATTAGGGGAAACGGACCCAGCCCTTGGTGGGGCTGCCCGGGTCGCTTGCTTTTGGTGCAGCGTGTACCTCTGCATGCACCGCGGGCGCTGCTGCGGGCTTCTCAGGCATGCCGGATGAGTGATGGCTAGTAATCAGCCACTGACCGTTGATTTTCTTGTACGAGAATGAATAGCGAGCCTTCACCGAGCTACCGTCTGCAAAGCGGAAGGTGTACAAGCCTGCATCGGTAGCGCTGTTGCAGTCCACATCGATCATGCGATCGTCGATGTAGCCTTGCGGACGGCGCTGCAGGAAGTGCATGAAGTAGTCTTCCTTCTCTGCGATCGTAAACCGCGCGCGGTTGGACACCGTTGGCAGTAGCACAGAGTCTGGCGCGTAATTGGCGACGACTTTTTTCGGGTCGCCCGTGCGCAAGGAAGTATTCCAGCGGTCAAATAGCGCAGCGATCTCGGCTTTCAGTGGCAGGTTGCACTCGTCACCAGCGTGCGCGCTGGCGGCATGTGCATCCTGCGATTTAGCGTCGTGCTTGGCATCATGGTGGGCATCGTGACCGCCACTGTCCTTAGCCGCGTGCTTTGCATCGGGTGCCGCGTGTGATGACTTGCCGTGTGCATCAGCGGTCTGGTGATCGTCATGAGCAGCAGCATCTGCGTGCGCTGCTGGGGAAGCCGGCGCCTCAGCTACTGCCGACTTCACGCGTTGGCGCTGAGTCGGCTCGATAGGGGCAGGCGCAGGCGATGCTGCGTCGGCATGATGTGCATCATCCGCTTTCGCGCCATGTGCGTCCGGTTTAGCTGCAGCAGCAGGGGCTGCGTGAGCGTCAGCCTGATGCGCATCTGAACGCGCGCCATGAGCATCTTGTTTCGCGGCTGCGGGTGCAGCAGCGTGTGAGTCGCTGTGCGCATCATGAGCGCCAGCCGATTGTTCGGCTGCGACAGCACTAGCGGCAGCGGTGCGATCGCGTGGGCGAACACGTGTGGTGGGCTCAATCGATGCAGGCGCTGCTGGCGCGGCATCCGCGTGATGATCAGCGCTGGCTTTAGCGTCGCCGTGCCCTTTAGCATTGCCGTGCCCTTTTGCCTGCGCCTTTGCTTCTGTCTTTGGCTCTGCCTTGGTTTTTTTGCGTTTTGCTTTGCGCACCACTGGCTTAGGTTCATCTTTGCTTGCGGCTGCGTCGTGCGAGTCAGCAGCATGCGCCTCCTTCGCCGGTGCAGCCTCTTTCGGCGACTCCTTCGCAGGCGCTGCGTGTGCATCCTTCGCGGCTGGTGCGGGGTCGCCCGCTGTCGCTTGCGCGCAAGTGAGCAATAAGGTCAACGCAATAAAACCGAGTTTTTGCTTGTACATGATGGCAGTCCTTCGTTGAACGCCTCCCGCATCGTTAGCGGGATTATCAAAAACCTATCGAACCAAGGCAGGCAGGTGTTACACCTGACCGGGTTTACAGATACATCCTCGTTGTCCATTATCGAACCGAGCGCGAATTTCTAGAGCCCGCAAGCGAAATAATCATCAGCGGCACTCATGATCCGGCGGTATCGATCCGATTAATCTGTATGGATAGCCCGACTTTTCACATTTCGCGGGCGATTTTGATATTGTGCTTCATGCCGCCGCCGATCCAAGGTCATGCGCGGCCCATGCCACTAATAACAGGAGAACGTCATGTCAGACAAGATGCTTCAATCACTGGCGAATGAACTGCACGCCGCCGACTGCCCGTGCTGCGCACACCTGACCGGTGCACCTGGCACGACCTCGCGCCGTCAATTCCTAGCGACCGGCGCTGCCGTTGTGGCGGGTGGTCTGATCGGTTTAATGCCGGGTCGCGCCAGCGCAGCAGGTGGCAACTACGAAGCAATGCTGGTCAACTGTATCGACCCTCGCTTTACGACACTGAGCTGGCAGTACATGGGCTTGCTCTCCGGTGTCGATCGCGAGAAGCTGGGTGACAACTACAGCCACTTTGTGATGGCCGGTGGCCCGATCGGCGCGGTGCATCCGAAGTTCGCGCCTTGGCATAAAACCTACTGGGATAACCTAGAGATCAGTGTCGGCCTGCACCACATCAAGCGCGTCGTCGCACTCACGCACCGCGATTGCGGCGCCGCCAAACTGGCCTTTGGTGCTGACAAGGTCGGTGATCGCGATACCGAGACCGTATCGCACGCAGAAGCGCTGATGGCGTTCCGCAAAGAGGTCAATACACGGCATCCGAAGCTGTCGGTGATTACCGGCATCATGGACCTTAAAGGCCGCGTCGATCTAGTCGGGTAAATGGCGTCAGGGACGAAGTTCGTCCCTGAACCTTGTTACCGCTTCTCGACGAGCTTCACCAGGGTCAATAGCGTTTGGTTGATCGGCGTTGAGATGCCGTGTGCATGGCCACGCCGAACAACGTAGCCATTCAGATAATCAATCTCATTGGGTTTGCCACGCGCGACGTCTTGCGCTGTTGACGAGTATTGTCCTCCCATGGTCTGCGCGATGCGACGAGTAGCGGCATGGATATCACCGGGAACCGTGACGCCATCGGCTGCCGCGACCAACAAGCACTCGTCCACCACCGCCGCCATCAGCTCGTTAACACCCTCGACCTCAACCAAGGCCGCATAGGGCTTTTGCGCCACCGCCGACAAAGCGTTGTAGGCGCAGTTGATGATCAGCTTCGCCCATTGCGCACCACGCACATCATTCGCCCGCTCGACCGGCACATCAGCGCGCCCAAAAACAGCGGCGATCGATTCGCTCGCGGGTGAATCGGCGATCACCAGCTCGCCGCGACCGTAGTGCTTTAGGTGGCCTGGGCCGGCCATCTCGGTGGCCACATAGACGACTGAGGGGATTACCTGCTGCGGCAATACCGACCTGATGATTTCAGCGTTCTCGACACCATTCTGCAGCGATAGCAGCACCGAGTCTGGCTTTAGAAATGGCGCAATCTGCTGGGCGGTGCGTTTACTATCGGTTGATTTCACACAGAACAGCACGACATCAGCACCCGCCACCGCACTGGGCTCGGTGCTAGCCTCCAGCGCTACGCTCTCGTCAAACGTTTGGGTCTCAAGACGTAAACCACTCTTGCGAATAGCGTCTACGTGCAATGGCCGACCGATCAATGTCACCGGCTGCCCAGCGCGAGCAAGCATGCATCCAAAATAGCAACCGACCGCACCTGCTCCTACCACTGCAAAACGCATCACCTTCTCCAACAGAGTCCCCAGTACCTATCGTTATTTTTTTGAGCAATGACTATTCAGGCATCTCGCTGAATACGTGCTGCGCAATCGCGAACGCTGAGTTAGCAGCGGGCACCCCGCAGTAAATTGCTGTTTGCAGCAGCGCTTCCTTGACCTCATCAACCGAGACCCCGTTATTTCGAGCAGCGCGCAGATGCAGCTTCAACTCTTCTTCTCGGTTCAGCGCCACCATCATGCAGATCGTCATCAAGCTGCGCGTCTGACGTGGCAAACCAGGACGGGTCCAGATCTCGCCCCAGGCATAGCGAGTAATCAGGTTCTGGAACTCGGCGTTGAAATCATTCACATTTGCCTGTGCGCGATCGACATGCTGATCACCCAGCACCGCGCGACGTACTTCCATCCCGTTTGCGTATCGCTGTTCCTCGTCCATACTGTCCCGCTCAGTGAAGTAGAAAATCAAGAAGATGCTGCGTAAAACTTTGCGCTACTTCCCAATTGGAGAGATGCGCCGCATTCAACTCAACATAACGCGCACCCGTGATTGCCTTGGCGATAAACTCGCCATGCTCGGGCGGTGTGGATGTATCGTGCCGCCCTGCAATCACTAGCGTCGGTCGTTTGATTCGGCCCAGCTCTGCGCGCTGGTCCATGTCACGCACGGCTGCGCAATTGGCAACATAGCCCTCAATCGAGGTGGCCGCCAACATCGCTTTGACGCGCTCGACCTGCGTCGGTGCATGGCTTAAAAAGTCATCAGTGAACCAGCGCTGAAGCACCGCAGGGATAACCGATTGCATGCCGTCCTGTCGGACTTGCGCGATGCGCGTATTCCACATCTCTGGCACACCAATCGCCGCACTCGTATTGCACAGCACGAGCTTATCGATCCGATCTGATGCATGAATACCGAGCCACATCCCGGTCATACCACCCATGGAGAGACCACAGAAATGTGCCCGCGTGATTTTCAGATGATCGAGCAATGAGACAACATCGGCACCGAGTTGTGCGATGGTATAGGGCCCGGGCGTGATCTCGGATTGACCATGACCGCGCGTGTCGTAGCGCAGCACACGGAAATGCTCGAGCAGCGCTGGCATTTGCGGTGACCACATATCCAGCGTTGTACCCAGCGAGTTGGACAGCACCAGTACGGGGGCTTCGCTATCACCCTCAATCTGGTAATGCAGCTTGCCTTTTCCCGTATCAAGCATGGGCATATGGTTCTCTCCAGAGCGTGTGTAAGGGTCGCGGAAAGCAATCAGGGCTTGCGCTGCTGATACGCCTCAAGCACACGATCCACAAAATTACCCGCCTCACCAACGTAGCTGAGCGGATCGAACAACTGCGCAAGCCGCTGCTCGGACAATACGCCAACGACCTTAGGTTCGGTTTGCAGTACCGTCAGCAAATCCTTGTTTTCAGCATACGCCTTGTGACACGCGGCCTCGACGATCTGGTGCGCTTGCGCTCGACCTAAACTCGTTGCCAGCGCTAATGTCACGGATTCCGCCATCACCATACCGCGACTGGCATCAATGTTTCTGCGCATTCGCTCGGTATCCACTTGTAAACCGTCGATAACGCTACGCAAATGCGCCAGCGCTGCCGCACTCAACGATACGATCTCGGGCAAAGTTTCCCATTCGGACTGCCAACCACCGAGCGCGCGCTCATGTTCATTGGGCATAGCAGACAGCAAGGTTGCCACCATTGACGGCACCCTTGTCGCGGCCGACAACACGGCAGCACTACCCACCGGGTTGCGCTTGTGCGGCATGCTGGATGATCCGCCACGACCAGGCGCACCAGGCTCGGACAATTCAGCGACCTCGGTTTGACTCATTAAGGAAATGTCGCGCGCGATCTT
>JAPLQC010000052.1:0-13465 GCA_026399895.1 Burkholderiales bacterium | reverse complement strand
TACCGGTCAACATACCCAGTGTGGTGGCGCACTCAACGAAACGATCTCGGTGCGCATGCCAGGGTAAATGAGGTGTCGCTAAATCAAGCTCCTGCGCCATAGCTTGTGCGACTGATGATGCATGCTCGCCAAGACTGGCAAGCGTGCCGCTCGCTCCGCCTAATTGCAGCACACACACCTGCTCGCGACAGGCTGACAGTCGCTGCTGATGACGCATTAGCGCATCCAACCAGCCTGCCAGCTTCATTCCAAACGTGATGGGCAAGGCATGCTGTAACCAGGTACGACCGATCATGGGCGTGTCGCGATAACACTGCGCCATCCCTGCAAGCGCGTCGACCAGGGCCGCCAGCTCATGCGTGATGACATTGATGGCCTCGCGCAGTTGCAGCACCCTACCGGTATCAATCACATCCTGACTGGTGACGCCCCAGTGAACATAGCCCGCAGCTTCGGCATCAACCGCGGCGACAGCCGCCGTCAGCTGCTTGACCATCGGGATCGCGATATTGCCGGCATCCTGCGCTGCAATCACCAACGAAGGTAAATCGATTTGATCTGCCTGACAGCAGCGCACCCAAGGATCCACCGCCGCGACTGGTATCACGCCCTTAGCTGCTAAGGCACGCGCGAGCGCTGCTTCAACATCCAGCATGCTTTGCAGTGTGGAGCGCGCAGAAAAAATTTGCTGCATTGCCTCGGTCGATGAAATCGCCGAGGTCAGCATGGAGCCAGGTATTGAATTTGCCACGAATTAAATCTCGAAAAAAACGGTCTCGTTGCTTCCACCTAGTGCGATCTGCCACTGGAAGCATCGTTCACGATGGGCATCAGGCTTGGCGATCAGGGTATCGCGCCGCGCCGCCGGTACTTGCTGTAGTACAAAGTCTTCATCGTGGGCGTCACCGGAAAAATAAATCCGCGTGACGACTTGCTTCAACAGTCCACGAGCGAAAACATTCACCACAATATGTGGCGCCTGTAGTCCACCATTAACACCGATGACGCGACCGGGCTTAATGGTAGAAAAATGAAAGCGCCCATCAGCATCCGTCGCGCAACGTCCGAATCCCTGAAAACCCTTGGTCTGCGATCGACCATCTTCCGCGTGCGCATAAACCCCCTGCGCATCTGCTTGCCAGATTTCTATCAGGCCATCCGGCACCGCAATGCCTTCTGCATCGAGCAATTGCCCTTCGATCAGCACGTGCTCACCGGGTATATCTGCGCTAACTAACTGCGTAGTACTCAGCCAGTCGAACCCGATATGCAGATAGGGGCCAACCGTTTGGGAAGGTGTGAGTCCGTGTCGCATCTCAGCGCTCCATTGGGGTTGCATCACGACCGCGCAGCACGATGTCGAAACGCAATCCGAGCGCATGCTCTGGCTCAGTCAGGTTCAGATCGAATGTCGACACCATTCGATCACGCGCGCCTTCGGGCACACTGTTATAGATCGGGTCCAAGGCCAGTAAGGGATCCCCCGGAAAGTACATCTGCGTTACCAGTCGAGTGGCGAAGGCGTTTCCAAACAGTGAAAAATGAATATGCGCCGGGCGCCATGCATTGGGATGATTACGCCAAGGGTAAGCGCCCGGGCGAATGGTGACGAATCGATAGAAACCATCAGCATCCGTTAAGGCACGACCGGTACCCGTGAAATTCGGATCGAGTGGCGCATCATGCTGATCACGCTGATGACGGTAGCGCCCGGCGGCATTGGCCTGCCAAACTTCGATTAAGGTTTCCGGTACCGGACGACCATCCTCATCCATCACGCGACCGCACACCAAGATGCGTTCACCGATAGGCTCGCCAGCGTGCTGCTGAGTCAAATCAGCATCTGCGGGACTGACCCGATCATTTCCAAACACCGGGCCGGTGATTTCTGACAGCGACTGCGGTAGTAAGACCAAAGGCTGGCGCGGTGAGCGCGTGACGGTCGAGGCGTAGTCGGGGTACAGGTACTCCGAGTGGCTACCGGGAGGTGGCCGCCGGTAAGGCGTTGGGGCGGACATGGTGCAATCCTCGTCTCGAGACAGTTTGTTATCGGTATGCCGTGAATTGTCGCTGATGACGAGCGAATTGGGAAATTTTGAAACCATTGAGACGTTTTGCCGGGCTTGCCTCCGGCAACGTGATCGAACCCTGCATGGAAAGGTCTCTCGCGGGTTGAGAGACACTCAATGTGTCAGAACGACGCCACACAAATAGCTGGATTCCTACGGAAAGGAATTCGGACCACACACGCTCGACGCAAAGAATTGTCAGAAAGCTATCGAACTGCGTTACGGTTGAGCAATGCCATCGAAGGGTCTCAATAGATGTGCAGATCACTGAGCATGCAAACCGTACACCGCCAACTTTCACTAGCCACCTACCCATGCAGAACATTGTCAGCAACACCACTGAAGATCCTCGTAAAACTCCGCAGAAGAAGTCACCGATACCCACATCAGCAGCAGCAACAGCAAAAGCAGACAGCGACCTTGATGTAGATATAGACACCGAAGTCGCAACCGTAGTGGCCGCAAAACCGCTCTCCATCGCTGAGCAAATCAATGAACTGACCGACCCGAGCTTCATGACCTCGCTGGCACGGGGGTTAGCGGTGATTAAAGCTTTCAGCGACCACCGGCGCGCTATGACGATCGCTCAGCTGAGCCAGAAAACCGGCATCCCTCGCGCCGCTGTGCGGCGCTGCCTCTACACACTCAAGCAGCTAGGCTACGCAGACTCCGAAGCGAACAACTTCTTTCTGAAGCCGGGCATTCTGGCTTTAGGTTATGCCTTTCTATCCTCAACGCCACTCACTGTGGCCGCACAACCCTATTTGAACGAATTGAGCCATCGTCTGAAAGAGTCATGCGTGCTAGGGGTTCTAGACCAGAATGAGGTGATGTATGTGGCGCGCTCACATACCTCGCGCGTACTCTCATTGGCACTGAACACGGGTAGCCGATTACCTGCTTACTGCACTGCGCTGGGGCGCGTGCTGCTGGCTGGTCTATCGGCAACCCAACTCGATCGATATTTTGCTTCGGTCGTGCTGGCACCACACACCGAGCGCACCGTCGTCTCAGAGCAAAAACTACGCGATATTTTGTTTGAAGTCCGGCAGCGTGGCTTCGCTGTGGTCGAGGAAGAATTGGAGACCGGTCTGCGCTCAATTGCTGTACCAATACGCGGCGCATCGGGTGCCACGGTAGCAGCACTCAGCATCGGCGCTCAGGTGGGGCGAATCTCACGCGATCAGATCGAGGACTTGTTCCTGCCGTCACTACTCAACGCTTCCAACGAAATCTGCCTGCTACTTCCCTGATCATCTAACTCAGCAAATCCAAGGCAGTGCCAGAAGACCCTTGACCTAGGGCCAGCGCTGCCTGTGGTACTGCCTGCGGTACTGCCTGTGGCGCTGCCGTGCACCTACCAACCGAGCCAGCTAGCCAAGTACTTGTTCACGACCCGTCTGAGCAAGGCCACCGGAGAGAAAACCTCAGCGACCTTATAATCATTGTCTTAGCGCGTGTGCATCACTAAGAATCACGCCGCACGAAAAACGTGGATGACGCCATTGTCATCTGCAATAAAGATAACGAGGCCTCACGGCCCGCCGAGACAAGACAATGAAAACTCAGGTTGCCATTATTGGCGCTGGCCCCTCCGGCTTGCTGCTCGGCCGCTTACTCGACCTTCAGGGCATTGCGAATATCATCATCGAAGCCAAGTCGCCTGACTATGTGCTGTCCAGAATTCGCGCTGGCGTACTGGAGCAGGGAACCACAGATTTACTCCGTACCGCACAGGTGAGCGATCGTATGGACCGCGAGGGTATGGTGCATGAGGGCTTTGCGCTCTCATTCGCAGGCGAATTACGACGTGTCGATGTCAAAAAATACTCCGGCGGGAAAACTGTTTTGGTATATGGCCAGACCGAGGTCACCAAAGATCTAATGGAGGCACGTACCGCCTCCGGCGCCACGCAGTTTTATAACGCGGAGCAAGTGACATTGCATGACACCGACAGCGACCATCCGTCTGTTAGCTTCACGCACCAAGGATCGCGTCACCACATCCACTGTGACTACATTGCCGGCTGCGATGGCTTCCACGGTGTATCGCGCCAGTCCGTGCCGAGTGACCGCATACAGTTGTTTGAACGCGTTTACCCGTTTGGCTGGCTCGGTATCTTGTCGCGTACACCCCCGGTTGCCCATGAGCTGATCTACGCTCACCATGAGCGAGGCTTCGCACTGTGCAGCATGCGGTCGGATAACTTGTCGCGCTACTACGTGCAGTGTTCGTTGGACGATCGTGTCGAGGACTGGTCGGACCAGCGCTTCTGGGATGAGCTGGTGTGTCGGCTACCCGAGGAAAGTACCCGCCACCTTGTCACTGGCCCGTCGATCGAAAAGAGCATCGCGCCGTTGCGCAGCTTCGTCGCCGAGCCGATGCAGTTCGGACGACTTTTCCTAGTCGGGGATGCGGCGCATATTGTCCCGCCCACCGGTGCCAAAGGACTGAACCTCGCTGCCAGCGATGTCTACACCCTCTACCACCTGCTGCGCTTGCGCTACAAGGCCGGGCGTGAAGACCTGATGCAAAACTACTCATCGATCTGCCTGCGCCGTGTCTGGAAGGCAGAGCGATTCTCCTGGTGGATGACCTCGTTGCTGCATAAGTTCTCGGACGACCCGTTCGGCCGCAAGATTCAGGAAGCCGAACTTGCCTATTACACAAGCTCGGAGGCCGGCTTGGGCACCATCGCCGAGAACTATGTTGGCTTGCCTTATGAAGCGATCGAGGCATAACCGGCAATAAGCCGATGGCTTGCCAGGTGGAATTACTGGGCGGGATGAGATAGAGTCGGGACGCGCCGATTGGCTGACACTATGACAACGACCATCCCTTTCACGCCCGCCCCCCTGACCCTGAACGGTTTGCGGGAGAGTTGCTCGACATGCAGCATGCATCAGCTCTGCTTACCGATGGGCTTGGGCGAATCTGATCTGGAAAAACTCGACCAGATCATCGGGCGCCGGCGCAAGGTGCCTAAAGACACTCTGCTCTACCGCATGGACGACCCCTTCACCAATCTGTATGCAATCCGGCTCGGGCACTTCAAGACTTATCAGATCACGCCGTCCGGCGAGCAGCAGGTGACCGGGTTTCAGATGGCGGGTGAATTACTCGGCATGGACGCTATCAGCACCGATCGTCATCACTGCGATGCCATGGCGCTGGAAGATAGCGAAGTGTGCGAAATCCCTTTCCCTCGTTTGGAGGAATTGTTCAGCACAATTCCGACGCTGCTGCATCATTTCCACCGCATGATGAGTCGCGAAATCACGCGCGAGCAGAACGTGATGCTCTTACTCGGCAATATGCGCGCGGAGCAGCGCTTCGCTGCTTTTCTGTTGAACCTTGCCTCACGCTATGCCGCACGCGGCTATTCATCCACCGAGTTCCAGTTTCGTATGTCGCGCGAGGAAATTGGCAATTACTTGGGCCTGACCATCGAGAGTATCAGCCGCTTGCTTTCGCGCCTGAAAAAACAGGGGCTGCTGCGAGTCGCGAATCGCGAAATTGAATTACTTCAGCCGGAGCGCCTGCGGGCGATCGCCGCAGGAACCGAGCCCGGCGATCTAAGTTAAAAACCCAGCGCCACCAACATCGCTAGCGGCTTTTTTTGAAGCCTTTTAAGCCTTTAACAAAGCACCTCAGAATGGAGGGTGCGTGTGCTCTGTTCTAACAAGATACATACTGATCATGCTCGCGATCGCACAGATGGTCCAGAAAAAGAAAAAACCAACGGTGTACGCCGCAATCGGCGGCATACCGACATGACCGCCGACCAGCATCAGGTCGGATGGATCAAATACGGAGAAGAACAAGCCCTCCGCCAAAATGGCAGATAAGAACGACGGCCAAAGTACGGTCATGGCAAGTTTCAGCATTGCTTCGTCTCCTTCTTCCCCATGCCAATCCAGTTGGCTTTGTGTTTAACCGGGGTTGGTCAACTACCCTGCGCTGACTGATTCAGCGCTTGGATATCGATTGTCTTCTGCTCTGGCCAAGACCAGCTGCCATTTAACCGCCATTGCCGTCCTGCGTCCTCCAGTTGCACCAGCCAACGCGCACGCTCCAGAAGCGGCAATGACGTACTGAAGCTACCGGACGGACTTAATGGCAGCGAGAAACGAAGATCCTTACCCGGCACCGTGGGATGAACAAACAATAGTTGAATCGCCCCCACCTCAGGCGCACCAACAAGCTGCCCAGACAGCACGCCGCCCGCTGCGTCGTAACGCAGGCTTGCAGATAGCCCGAGCGCCGAAGCGGCTTGATCGCGGCGCAAGTCCTGATTGATCGCTTTGCCCTGCTTGTAGTAGTCGTCGACGACCAAGGCATCGGCATCTGAAAAAGAAATCCACATCGTAATGAAGCCCGCCACCAGCACAGCGAATGGACCTGCCATCAATAACCAGGGCCAGCGGTGACGGTACCAAGGCAGCACTACTTCGTTCGCGGTCGGTTCTTTACGCATCAATAGTGTCCTTAGCGCGGCACAAAAAATACCGCTTTCTCTTTGACTTCAATTGCAGGGTCATCAATCGTGGTCAGCGTGAAGTAAATTTTATTTGAACCCTTTTCACCCTGACCCTCATTCGTTCGAACCGACACCGGTACCGCACGTGACTCGGTACTTGAGAGTGCGACCTCATTGCCACCCTGAATATGGATGCTAGGTATTCCTTCAACCGTCAGTTTGTAGCGGTGCGGCGCCTCATCAGTATTCATGATTTGCAGGCGGTAGACATTCTCGATCATGCCGTCCTCGACTTCACGCCCAAGGGAGCCACGGTCGCGAATAACATCCATCTTGAGCGGCGTTCGGGTCAGCAGTGTGCCGAAGAAGACCACCACAATCGTCAACAGAATGGTGCTGTAGATCAGCACTCTTGGCCGGAACGCATGGCGCAGAATTTGTGCGGATGTCCAGCGAAACTTCATCGCATGATCAGTCCAGAAGCGTACCAAACCTCGCGGTGCGCCAATCTTGTCCATCACCAGGTTGCACGCATCGACACAGGCGCCACAACCGATACATTCGTACTGCAGCCCGTTGCGGATATCGATACCGGTCGGGCATACCTGAACACACATGGAGCAATCGATGCAGGCGCCTAATGACTGGTTCGCTGCAGTATCTGACTTACTTCGCGCACCGCGCGGCTCGCCGCGCTCTTGGTCGTAGGTGATTATCAGCGAGTCTTTATCAAACATCGCGCTCTGAAAACGAGCATAGGGGCACATGTACTTGCAGACCTGCTCGCGCATCCAGCCTGCATTGCCGTAGGTCGCAAAACCGTAGAACAAGACCCAGAACCATTCCCAAGGCCCGAGAGAAAGTGTGACGATCTCTTGGGAGAGCACACGAATCGGCGTGAAGTAGCCGACGAAGGTATAGCCGGTCCAGAGCGCGAAAGAAATCCATACCAAATGCTTGGTGGTTTTGCGGGCAAACTTTATAACCGACATCGGCTGCCGATCGAGCCGCATACGAGTACTACGATCACCCTCGATCTTGCGCTCGAACCACATGAAGATTTCGGTGTAAACAGTTTGTGGACAAGCGAAGCCGCACCACACTCGACCAAAAATCGCTGTGAACAGAAACAGCGAGTAAGCGCAAATAATCAGCAGTGCGGCTAGATAGATAAAGTCTTGCGGCCAAAGCACAATGCCGAAAATATAAAATTTTCGTGCTGCCAGATCGAATAGCACCGCCTGGCGACCATTCCACTCTAGCCAGGGGAAACCATAAAAGACCAGCTGCGTCAGCCACACAAAAAACCAGCGCAGGCTGGCATATCTACCTTGAATCTCGCGCGGGTAAATCTCCTGCCGCGCTTGATACATGTGGATGATGGCAGTTTCCGAAGACGAGTTTTCCATCAAAAATTCTGATCCTCAGCAAACAAAGCGGTACATCTGCTTCAATACATCTACTTTGCGGCGACCGCATTATCCTGCTTGTTCGACAGCCCCCACACATAAGCAGCAAGCAAGTGCACCTTGGCCTCGCCCAGAAAATCAGCGAACGCAGGCATCACATTATTGCGGCCAAGTCGGATCGTCTCCATGATGGTCGCAACGCTGCCACCATATAGCCAAGTCTTGTCGGTCAGATTCGGCGCGCCCATGGCCTCCATACCTTTGCCGTCGGCGCCATGACACGCGGCGCATACTGCAAACTTCTCACGACCTGCAGTGGCCTTGATCGAATCATGCGCTGATCCGGATAACGAGAGCACGTAATGTGCAACTGACTCAATATCCTTTTCCGATCCAACTGCCGCGCCCATCGGTGGCATCTGCCCATGTCGACCATTCAAGATCGAGAGCTTGATGGTCTCTGGCTCACCGCCATACAACCAGTCGCGATCCGCTAAATTCGGAAAGCCTTTGTTACCACGCGCATCCGAGCCGTGGCATTGCGCGCAGTACGTCAGGAATAAACGCTCACCCATCGCGTTCGCTTTGCTATCCGCTGCCAGCGCCTTCAAATCGGTAGCCTTGTATTTCTCGAACATCGGACCTACCTCGGCCTCGGCCAGCTTGACCTCTTCTCGATACTGCCCGGCCGAGTGCCATCCGAGCTTACCCGCAAAGCTACCGAAGCCCGGATACAGTGCCAGGTAGATGATGGCAAACACGATGGTGATATAGAACAGCCACATCCACCAACGCGGCATCGGGTTGTTGAACTCTTCCAGTCCATCGTAGACATGGCCCGTGGTCTCGACCTTGCCATCCTTTGGCACAGTGACTTGCACCTTGGACTGCGACCAAAGCAATACCCCACAGCCTATGATCGATAACGCGACTAGGATCGCGATGTAGACACTCCAAAAATCATTGATAAAGTCAGCCATGAGTCGGCTCCTGCTTGCGATTGTCGGGTTCTTCATCCGCGAAAGGCAGCATCGCGGCTTCGTCGAAATCTTGCTTGCGATGGGCGACAAATGCCCAGTAAATAATGCCGACAAAGGTCAGCAAGCTCACCAGCGTCATCACACTGCGCACATCAGATAGCCAGGTAGCGAAGTCCATGTTTACCTCCGTGCCTTGATTTGTATGCCCAACCCTTGCAGGTAAGCGATGAGTGCATCTTGCTCAGTCTTCCCCTCAAGCGCCTTAGGTGCTGCGGCAATCTCTTCCTCGGTATATCCATCACCGAGTCGCTGCAAGGCTTTCAATTTAGGCACAATCGATTGCGGCTCGAGTACGGTACTGGCTAACCAGGGATAGCTCGGCATATTCGACTCGGGTACCACATCGCGTGGGTTATTCAGGTGGGCACGATGCCACTCATCCGAGTAGCGACCACCCACACGCGCCAGATCAGGCCCAGTGCGCTTGGATCCCCATTGGAATGGACGGTCGTATACAAACTCGCCTGCGACGGAATAATGGCCGTAGCGCTCGGTCTCAGCGCGGAATGGCCGGATCATTTGCGAGTGGCAGTTGTAGCAGCCCTCACGGACGTAGATATCGCGGCCCGCAAGTCGTAGGGGGCTGTAGTGAGTGAGTCCTGCCACCGGCTCGGTGGTGGACTTCTGAAAGAACAACGGCACGATCTCTACCAGACCGCCCACACTCACTACCAGCAGCACTAGCGCGATCAATAGCCACGGCTTACGTTCAATTACATCGTGTGAAAGTTTCATCGATCTCTCCCGCGTTTACGCGTGCGCGCCGAGTAAAGGAATTCGTGTATCCGCCGGCTTGCTGTCGACCACCGTCTTGAAGGTGTTGTAGGCCATCATCAACATACCCGCGAGATAGAGCAGGCCACCCACCATACGAACCACGTAGTAGGGGAAGGTGGCTTTCACGCTCTCGACGAAGCTGTAGGTAAGCGTGCCATCATCATTCACAGCGCGCCACATCAGGCCTTGCATCACGCCAGCGATCCACATCGCTGCGATGTACAGCACGATGCCGATAGTCGCTGTCCAGAAATGCACCTCGACCAATCGCATGCTCCACATTTCCTTTTTGCCGGACAGACGCGGCAACAGGTAGTAGATCGAACCCATCGAGATCAGACCAACCCAGCCGAGCGCACCCGAGTGCACATGGCCGACGGTCCAGTCGGTGTAATGCGAGAGCGCGTTAACAGTTTTAATCGACATCATCGGACCCTCGAAGGTCGACATGCCATAAAACGAGAGCGACACAATCAAGAACTTCAGGATCGGGTCATTGCGCAGTTTGTGCCATGCGCCGGACAGCGTCATGATGCCGTTGATCATGCCGCCCCAACTCGGCGCCAACAGAATCAGTGAGAACACCATGCCGAGTGACTGCGTCCAATCTGGAAGTGCGGTGTAGTGCAGATGGTGGGGGCCAGCCCACATGTAGGTGAAGATCAGCGCCCAGAAGTGAACGATCGAGAGTCGATACGAGTAAACCGGTCGCTCGGCCTGCTTCGGTATGAAGTAGTACATCATGCCAAGGAAGCCGGCGGTCAGGAAAAAGCCCACTGCGTTATGGCCGTACCACCACTGAATCATGGCGTCTTGCACGCCGGTGTATGCGGAATACGATTTGGTGAGGGACGCCGGCATCGCTGCCGAATTCACTATATGCAGCAGCGCGACCGTCAGGATGAACGCACCGTAGAACCAGTTAGCGACATAGATATGCGAGACCTTGCGCTTGATGAGCGTGCCGAAGAACACCACGGCATACGACACCCAAACCAAGGCAATCAGAATATCGATCGGCCATTCCAGCTCGGCGTATTCCTTACCACTGGTGAAGCCCATCGGCAGCGTGATCGCGGCAAGCACAATCACCAACTGCCAGCCCCAGAAAGTGAAGCTCGCTAATGCATCGGAAAACAAGCGTACCTGAGACGTCCGCTGCACCACGTAGTAGGAAGTGGCAAACAATGCCGATCCACCAAACGCAAAAATTACGGCATTAGTGTGTAGCGGCCGCAGCCGACCGTAGGTCAGCCAAGGGATATCGAAATTCAGCGCAGGGAACGCGAGCTGAGCGGCGATGATGACCCCTACCAGCATACCCACCACGCCCCACACCACCGTCATGATCGCGAACTGCTTGACCACGCGGTAGTTGTAGTTTTGTGCAGTGTCCACGGGAACTCCTCTGGAAATATAGACGGATTACAACAAATCCGAGGGGAGGTTACGTTCCCGAGGTCTTGAATTCCTTGACCTGTGTCAAAAAGCCTAGGAAGGCCCTGTAAGTCTGTGTTGGCTTATTTCTTGGTATTGCTTTCCGAGGGGTGGGCATCATCGTGCACACGATCGTCGTCCTGCAGAATCCGCATACCCGGCCCCTCCAGATCGTCGAACTGGCCGCTATCCATCGCCTTGAAGAACACCCAAAGTGCAAAGAAAACAATGGCCACCGAGAGGGGTATCAACAGATAAAGTGATTCCATGATCCTGTGAGGTACAAGTGTATTGAGAACCGCTCTCGTTGGGTCGATGGCAAGGCGGCAGCGCCGCATGCGGCCTAACGAGATAGGTTCTTAAGTGCGGCGCGGGCGCTGCAGTCGCAAGGCATTCAACACCACCAGCGCAGAGCTAGCCGACATGCCCACGCCTGCCATCCACGGGCTCAGCACACCGATAGCCGCCGCCGGTATTGCCGCCAGATTGTACAGAGTGGCCCAGGCCAGATTTTGTCGGATCACCCGCATGCAGGCATCAGCTGCTATTGCCGCATCCCGTATCGACACCAAGCCTGCTGACAGCAACACCGCATCGGCATACGACTGCGCTAACGCGGCACCCGACCCCATCGCGAATGAAACATCTGCGGCACGCAAGACAGCTGCATCATTGATGCCATCGCCCACCATCACCACCGTCGCACCCTGTTGCTGTAACTCCTGAACGAATGCCATTTTGTGATGCGGTAGCCTGTCGCCATACGCCTCATCCATCTCAAGTGCCGAGCCCACCGATTGTGCGATGTCTGAGGCATCACCCGACAGCAGAATAACCCGCAGACCGCGCGCCTTGAACCAGGCGATGGTGGACTTTGCTTCCGGCTTGATACCGTCTGCGAGTGCGATACGCGCAATCCATTCATGCTCAGTGCCAAGATAGATTTCAGTCACGTCCGCAGCCGACACATGCGCTGGCACCTCACCCGCTAAAGCAGCAACAAACTGCGCATGACCGATACGGAAAGCCTTGCCGTTAATCTGCCCCTCGATACCCTGCCCGTGAACAAACACGGGGTTCTCCACTTGAACGTCAGCGCTGGTGAGGCTTGTAAATGCATGCGCGATCGGATGCGCGCTCCCTGCTTCGAGTGCAGCGGCGATGTGCAGCGCCTGAGCCTTGGTATGCGCGCTAAACATTGTGACCTGCCGCACAACGGGGCGTCCCTCGGTCAAGGTGCCGGTCTTATCGAAAACGATATGCGTGGCGCGATGCAAGGTCTCTAGTACATGGGGCTGTATCACCAACACGCCCTGCTGGAGCAAGCGGTTAGTCGCCGCCGCCAGTGCAGATGGCGTGGCAAGCGACAGCGCGCATGGACAGGAAACCACCAACACCGCAATCGCTACTGGCCACGCGCGTGATGCATCATGCCAAAGCCAAAACAGCAGCACGGCAATCGCGAGTAACAACAAGCCTGCAACAAACCAGGCAGCGACGCGATCGGCCCACTGCGCAATCACCGGCTTGCCTTGGCCGGCACGCTCGATCAAACGGATCAACGCAGCGAGCGTGCTGTCTTTCGCGACCTTATCGATACGGACAACTATGGGTGTGCTCAGGTTGAGTGCACCGCCTGCCACCATCGCCCCGACTTGTTTTGCTTGGGGTTTGCTTTCGCCAGTCAGCAAGGACAAATCAATCGCTGTCTCACCCTCGACGATGACGCCATCTGCTGGCACGGATTCGCCCGGCTTGACGAGCACCACATCACCAGCTTGCAACTGAGTGGCGGCGACTTGGGTCGTACTTCGATCATTGGGAAATGCTTTCAACAACCAGGCAGCATCCGGCAAGGCATGCTGCAATCGCTCTAGTGATGAAGCCGCTCTTCGCCGCGCGAGCAGTTCTAGATAACGACTACCTAGCAGCAGAAAAACAAACATGGTGATCGAGTCAAAGTAGACATCACCCTGGTTGAGCAAGGTCGCATACAAACTGCCAATGAAGGCTGCCGCGATACCTAATGCCACCGGCACATCCATGCCGAGCCGACGCTGACGCACATCGGCGAGTGCGCCTTTGAAGAAAGGTGAGGCCGAGTAGAACACCGCAGGTATGGTCAGCAACAAACTCGCCCATCGCATCAACTGCGCCATCTCGGGCTCGATGCCGCCATCCTCGGTCAGATAGGCCGGTACTGCATACATCATCACCTGCATCATCGACAGCCCGGCGACGAACCAGCGCTT
>JAPLQC010000048.1:21465-25328 GCA_026399895.1 Burkholderiales bacterium | reverse complement strand
GAAGATCAACAGCGCGGTGTTCCCCGGTATGCAGGGTGGCCCGCTGATGCATGTGATCGCCGCCAAGGCGGTGGCCTTTAAAGAGGCGCTGACGCCAGAGTTCAAGACGTACCAGCAGCAGGTCTTGAAGAACGCGGATGCGCTGGCCAAGGCATTGATTGAGCGCGGTTTGCGGATTGTGTCGGGTCGCACCGAGTCGCATGTGATGTTGGTGGATTTGCGTTCGAAGAAGCTGACCGGTAAAGAGGCTGAGGCAGTACTGGGCTCGGCGCACATTACCTGCAACAAGAATGGTATTCCGAATGATCCGGAGAAGCCGTTTGTGACCTCGGGCATTCGACTGGGTTCACCGGCGATGACGACGCGTGGCTTCAAAGAAGCTGAAGCCACCAAGGTGGGTCATCTGATTGCTGATGTACTGGACAACCCACACGACGCGGCGACGATTGAACGCGTTAAGGCTGAAGTCAAGAAGCTGACTGATGCACATCCGGTATACGCACGATAAGTAGCGCAAAAAACCCGAGGTAGTGGCGTAATACCACGCTCCCGAAGAGGAGCGCCGAGTGCCCATAACTAATTTTTATATTGAGATGGAAGGAGAGAATCATGGCTGGACGTAACTTTTTATTTGTACCGGGGCCGACTAATGTCCCGGACCGTGTTCTGCGCGCAATGGTCGTATCAATGGAAGACCACCGCTCGCCGAAGTTTCCTGCACTGACGAACGAGATGATGCCTGGGCTGAAAAAAGTGTTCCGTACCGAACACGGCACGCCTTTCATTTTCCCGTCGTCCGGTACTGGCTGCTGGGAAGCTGCAGTCACCAATACTCTGTCGCCTGGCGACCGCGTGTTGGCTGCTCGCTTCGGTCAGTTCAGTCATTTGTGGATTGATATGTGTACCCGCCTCGGCCTCGACGTGCAAATCGTTGATTGCGAGTGGGGCACGGGCGTGCCGCTGCAGCAGTACGCCGACATTCTTAAAGCTGATACCGGCCACAAGATCAAAGCGGTTCTGGCCTGCCACAACGAAACCGCCACTGGCGTGACCTCGGATATCGCAGGTGTACGCGAAGCACTCGACGAGGCTAAGCATCCTGCCCTGTTGTTTGTAGATTGCGTATCGTCGCTCGGCTCGATCGATTTCCGTTTCGATGACTGGGGCGTTGATATGGCTGTGTCTGGCTCGCAAAAGGGTCTGATGCTGCCAGCTGGCTTGGGCATTCTGTGCGCTAGCCAAAAAGCACTCGCGATGCGTGAGAGCGCGCAAATGAAACGCGCGTATTTCGATCTCGGCGACATGATGACGTCAAACGCGACCGGTTACTTCCCCTACACCCCGGCACTGTCGCTCATGTACGGCCTGGTGGAATCGCTCAAGATGATCGAAGAAGAAGGTCTCGACAACATCTTTGCGCGTCACCACTACCTCGCTGAAGGCGTACGCGCTGCAGCGATCAAAGGCTGGGGCCTGAAGCTGTGCGCAAAAGAAGCAAAGTGGTACTCCGACACCGTGTCTGCGATTCTGGTCCCAGAGGGCAAGAATGGCGCAGAAGTGATCGCACGTGCCTACAGACGTTACAACGTGTCACTCGGCGCTGGTCTGTAGAAAGTAGCAGGCAAGCTGTTCCGTATCGGTCACTTGGGCGATATGAACGAGGTTCATCTGATGGCTGCGATTGCAGGCGCTGAGATGGCGATGCTCGACTGCGGTATCTCGGTGACGCCAGGTAGCGGTGTCGCAGCAGCGAGCGAATACTGGCGCACCCATCAGCCACCATCAGGTCTGCTGATGCGTGGTACCCCGAACGAGCTTAAGGAATCGCATGGAACGAATAGTCTTCCTCGATCGGCAGTCGTTAAAGGCTGAGGTCCGTAAACCGGGCTTCGCGCATCACTGGGAAGAGCATGCTCAAACCTTGGAACAGTCGGTCGTAGACCGACTGTCTGAGGCGACGGTTGCAATTACCAATAAGGTGCCGATCCGGCGTGCTGCTCTCGAGCAGCTGCCGAATCTGAAAATGATCGCGGTCGCAGCCACGGGCTACGACGTGATTGATGTCGATGCCTGCCGTGAGCGCGGTGTTGCAGTTGCGAATATTCGCAACTACGCCGTGCATACGGTGCCGGAGCACAGCTTTGCACTGATCTTTGCATTACGCCGCAATTTGATTGCGTACCGCGAAGACGTGCTGCTTGGGCGCTGGCAGGCGCAGGATCAGTTCTGCTTCTTCGATCATCCGATTCATGATCTGTACGGCAGCACGATCGGTATTTTCGGTGAAGGTGTACTGGGCCAAGGTACTGCAGCAATTGCCAAGGCACTGGGTATGCGTGTGCTATTTGCAGACCATCCACCACCGAAGGCACCGGGTGTCGAGTTCACCGACCCAGAGGTGGTTTTTGCAGAATCGGACATTATTTCGCTGCACTGCCCGTTGACACCATCGTCACGCAATTTCATCGGTCTTGAACAGTTCAGGAAGATGAAACGCAGTGCGATTCTGATCAATACGGCACGCGGCGGTCTGGTGGACGAACACGCACTGAAAACCGCATTGGAAACCGGATTGATCGCTGGTGCAGGTTTTGATGTGCTGACCAAAGAACCACCGAAGGATGGCAATCCTTTACTGGATATAAAAACGCCAAACTTCATTCTCACACCACACGTGGCGTGGGCATCGGACGGCGCTATGCAGTTTCTTGCCGATCAGCTGATCGATAACATCGAGTGCTTCATCTCAGGTAAGCCACAACACCTGGTGACTTAAAGTATTTTTGAAAATCTGAAACACGAATTTTTATTATTTAATTTTCACGATCTTTTTATGAAAAAACTTTCCCTAGCTTTTATCTTGGCGCTGTCTGCTAGTACTGTGTTCGCCGCTAACGTGGCGAAAGCAGACAAGGACAATGACGGCACGCTCGACAAAAATGAAGCCAAAGCCATACCGATGGTGGCAAAGCATTTTGATCTGATCGACGTAGATAAAGACGGTACCGTTGATCAAGCTGAAATCGACGCCTTCAAGGTAATGAAAGCTGATAAAGACAACGACGGCACTCTCGACAAGAGCGAAGTTAAGCACAAAGGTATCGCCAAGGCCTTCGACCAACTCGATGGCGACAAAGACGGCACTCTGGACGCCAAAGAAATCATGGCGTTTTTCCAGAAGAAGAACTAACTGATTACGCTGTACCCTGCTCTACTCTCCGTAGCACCTTTAAACGCACCTTCGGGTGCGTTTTTCTTTGGCTTCTATTTTCTCTGCGTCAGTGACGGGATACTGGCTGCGCGACATGTTCACGCTATGATTGCTGTACCCTAAAGCCATCAATGTAATTTAATCGACTAGCAAGAACGCTGTTACACCAAAATCCCTATTCGACCAACACAATAAAGGCGTTAGCAAAATGAGTGTGCATAGCTACCAAGAAGATCAAGTGTTCGAGCTTACAGCGCCTGACGGCAATCGTACGGTGCGTATTTGGCAAGCAAATACGACCGACGTCTTGATTCTCGGTATCCACGGTGGCATGTCGCACTCGGGCGATTATGAAACGGTTGGTAGCTATTTCAGACAGCATGGCATGACCACCATCAGCTTCGATCTGTATGGCCACGGCCGCAACAAGCTGATCGATATTCCCCGCTTTGAGGTGTTCATCGATGATGTGGTGCGAATGCTGGATTGGGTACGCGCAAAGTATCCGCAAACACCTTTGTTTATCGTCGGGCATTCAATGGGCGCGCTGATTGCGAGCCATCTCGTACGTTCCAACAAACTATTGCCATATGCGGTGTCTGGGGTTGCACTATCGTCGCCTTACTTCGCTAATGCAATTCCAGTACCACCT
>JAPLQC010000048.1:20157-21442 GCA_026399895.1 Burkholderiales bacterium | reverse complement strand
CGAAGTTGTTCCCGACTTTAAAAGTGCCGATGGAAGACCTGACGCGCTGGCTCACGCATGACCGCGAGATCACCGAACGCCATATTGCGGATTCGCTGTTACAGCGACGAGGCACCGACGCGAGTTTGCGTTTCGGACGTAGCCTGCTGGATGCGCAGGCGGCGCTACAAGGGGATTTGAGTGGGTGGAATTTACCGGTGTTCGCGGTGGTGGCGGGTGATGATCGTTTGGCGAATGCGTCGGTGAGTCAGGCGATGCTGCGCACCATCCCAGCGACGCTAATAGACATGCAAGTATTCGCGCAGAATTACCACGAGAACTTCAATGAAGTGAACCGCGAGGTGATTTTTTCAGCGATGCTGCGCTGGATGCGCTCGCACCAACACGGCATGCGTAGCGACTAGGAAGGTCCAGCCTTAGCGTGCAGCAGTGCGGCGGGCGCGTGTGGTGGGCTTGCTGCGGGATCCGCGACTGACGGCGCGAGCACCGCGACGAGCACCACCTTCGGAAACCAGACCAAGTACCGCGTTGTCGGCAATATCGGCACCAATCTCGGCAGCCTCGATGCTGGTTTTCGGTACGATCAATGTCGACCCGGCCGTCGGTTGCATGTTGGGCGGGATCGCATTGGCTTCACGGATGACCTGCGGGGTGGTTTTGAATCGCGTAGCGATGGTTTCGATACGCTCGCGCGCCGCGGAGATTCTCAGCGATGTCCAGCTGGAAAGCGTACGCGTCCAGTTGCCGAGGTTTTCTTTGAAGCGCTCTGCATTGATATGTGGCAGCAGAATCTGGGTGTCAGTACTACCGGTGATCACCGGGCGATTGAATTGCGGATTCAAGGCCTTAAACTCTTCCAGCGGCATCTCGGCCAACTCTGCGGCAAGCTTGATATCAATGTCGCGGGTTTTTTTGACCGACGTAAAGTACGGCTGATCATCGATCTCTGGCAAGCGAATCTGATACTGCGATGGCAGCGCAACGATATTTTTTACCGCTTGCAGCTTGGGGTAGTAATTGCGGGTTTCCGCAGGCATGTAAGCTGACAGGCTGATGTAATCAGTGCCCTTGCCCGCTGCGCGTGCGCGGTTAATCGCCTTGCGGACAGAACCCTCACCCCAGTTGTAGGCGGCTAATGCAAGCTGCCAGTCGCCGAACATAGTGTGCAGCTGCTGGAGATAATTCAGCGCGGCATTAGTGGAAGCCACGACATCACGACGCTCATCGCGGAAAGCATTCTGTTTCAGGTTGTAGCGTAAACCGGTACTCGGAATGAACTGCCACA
>JAPLQC010000048.1:0-20113 GCA_026399895.1 Burkholderiales bacterium | reverse complement strand
TGCCCGCCGCTTTCGCATGCGAGTAAGCGTTCGGATTAAATCCAGACTCAATCACTGGCAACAGCGCCAGCTCGGTCGGCATGCCACGCTTTTCTAGCTCCTGCACCACGTAAAACAAGTAGCGCGAGGCGCGCTTGCCAAGGCGCTCGAAAGCCTCAGGGCGAGCGGCATACGTCGCAGTGTGGTTAGACACTAGCGGGGTGCTCATCTCAGGAATGCTGAATCCTTTGCGGATGCGTTCCCACAGATCACCGTCGCCAGCAGCGATCGGCTCGATCGGGAAATCCTCATCGTTAATACCCATCACCGGCATGACCGGCACGACCGCCGTGCGCGTATCAGCACGCATCTCGCTGCCGTAGTCGGAGCTCAGCATAGGCTCTGCCGGCGCGGCAGCAGGCGTCGCCGCATAAGAAGCGGACGAGGCGAACAGCGCGGCACATAGCCAAGCGATAGGTGTCTTACGGAACATGGTTTTGAGCTAACGGCCTGTTTTCAAATAATTATTTTTGCCGAGGCAGGGCCCGAGAGTTTATTGGATATTAATAACCAGCGTCAAGTTCTGATCGGCAGCAGGCATGGCTTCCTGAATAGACAATCCGGCAATTGTTTGCCGACGACCCAGGAAACCGAGGTTTTATGCGGGGTTTGGAAGGTGTTACCGAGGCTCCGAGATGCCGGAAGGTGTCCCGGCTGACAGGCCGGCCTTCCAGCCGAGCGCGTCGGCCAGCTCCTGCGCCAGGCGCTGATAGCCCGGCGGCGTGAAATGGGTGAGGTCACGGGCCATTAAGGGCGGGCTGGCCAGCATCCAGCGATAAGCAGCGCCTGCCCCACCCATAGCGCTCTGCATGCTCCAGGCGCTGCAGCCATACCGGCTGCCTATCCGCTGCTGGATATGGAAGATCTTCTCGTGGATGTTAGAAAAGCGCAGGAGGCTGGCAGACAGGCTGCCGTCGCGCTCGCCGCTCGCAGATCGCCTGCCGGATTTTTTGCGGGATTTTGGCAATAGCACGCCGCGGTCACCCGGCGCGATCAAGACGCAGCGCGCCGTCGGGAACACTGAGCGCATGTTCTGCAGAGCGGCGTCGAGCATTTGCGAGTAACCCGCCACATCAAACGGACGCGCATTGCCCTCATTAGTGCCGAACTCCATCATCACCATTTCATAGGAAGCAGCGTCGAAATAGCGGCTGAAATAAGCGGGGTCTAATTGCTGCCAGGCGCGCATGGTGGCACCCGGAATACCAAAGGCATCGAGTACCGCCGGTGGTGGCTCGCGGTAGTTGAGCTTAATAGCATGTAGCGTGAGTGGTGATTGCGAACGCAACTTCAACACCGAGATTAGTCCGTCCGTTGCGCTGATGCTCACCCGACCAAACGCATCATCTGCCTCGAGTGGTATGCGTGCCTCGGGACCGCCATCAACACTGATGACCGCACTCGCCGCGCTTGGGTTCGCATTGAAAAACAATTCCACGCTTTCGACCTCAGCCTCACCGGCTTGATTGCGTAGATCCAGCCACAGGTAGGCACCCTGCTCGCCATGCAGCGCATTCATGCCGATGCCTGTCGCTACGCGGGGAGTACGGCTGTTGTAGGCCAGTTCAGATTTCCAACCGTCCATGCAGAAACGACGCAGGGGCAGGATCACGCCGGCACGACCCATGGTCATCGGCAAGAACGCGATACGCGGACGAACACCTTGCGCGCCGAGTATTCGCCGCATCTCGGCGGCGAAGGAACCCGCTGCCAGATGGCTGTCGCCCCAGATGGCGATCCGCTTCGGAATGGTGCCGGAGGCATCAAGACGTTCTGCGGTTCGGCTGGGTGAACTCAACAGCGCGCCGATCTGATCCAACTCCTCAGCATCGGGTGGCTCCAACTCTTCGAGTGGCGGGGTATGGCGTTGTCCTGCACTGGGCTTAAGCGGGCAGCGCAACTCGCCAGTTTGCTGACCACTTTGCAGGTTGAAGTGCCGTGCGCTTGGCTCAGCGAGTGCAACGTCCGTTATGAACAATTGCAAAGTCACAGCCGAGAGCAGCGCCAGCGTCAGGCGCCGGTGGAAGATTCCAGGCATCTTAGTAACGGCAGGGGACCACGTGCAAAGCATTCGCGGCCTTGCCGCTGACATGACGAACCCCTGCAGCGCGCACAATCTCAGCGCTCAGGGTTTGTATACCTTTGCCCGACAAATGAACACGGTCTGCAGCGAAGTAGTCATTGCGTCGGCGACTGATGGCGTTCCAGTCGATGACTTTGACGTTGGCGTACTCATTACTGATTTGCGCCAACATCGTATTGTTCGGGCCTTCCCAACGACGTGGTGCCTTGACATTGATCAGGATGACCTTGCGGTCGCGCAAGTGCGATAGCACATCTCGTATTGCCCGCTCACCCATGAAGCCATTGGTGCCTAGGTGAATGACGACGGTGTTGGCTAGCATGTGGCGCGACTTCAAATCCAGCACTCGCACCAAACCACCGCGAATCTGGCGCCCGACAGCGGCATCAATCTCCACGCCATCAATCCGTCGCAGCAGATGCTCGGAAGCGCCCAGCAAGACGGAGTCGCCGATCACAGTTAATTGTGGCGGTGGCAGGTTGTCGCTCACGGTTGATACCGAACGGCCGCAGGCTGCTCGGATCGTGCGGTAAGGGCGAACCACCACGGGTTGGTCCATCGAACGCTCACTCGTATGCTCATGCTCCACCGCAACCGCTTCGATACCGATCACCGGAGCCGGCGCAGGACGCACCAACACCACGACCAACACCGCTGCCGCCATCGCCGAGCCAGTCGAAACATAGCCGAGGTAAGCACCGCGCCGCTGCTTCGCCCATTCGAACAGTGCGCCGCTACGAATTGGCTGCTCGACATAGCGATACGACAGTTCTGCCGCAATACCTGTCAACACTAAGCGCACTACCGATTGCAGCAGCGGATTGTCGGGTAGCTCGAACTCGGGGCGCAACAAAACATAGATCGGCCAATGCCACAGGTAGAGCGCATAGGAGCGTTTACCCAGCCAAACAAGCGGTGGTTGGCTCAACCAACGAGGCAGCGAGCCAGTCGGCTGCGTCGCGGCGAACAAGAACGCCACCGCCACCAGGGCGAACACAATGAAACCACCGCGATACAGCCACAAACTGCCATCCCCACTCAGCAGCATGGCCCCGATTAGTAGCGCTATGGCGACCATACCGAGCCAGTCGATACGGGTGGCCGGTACCTGACCCCATGGTGAGCTAGCGACTACTGTGGGCTCCGGTTGCGCAATACGGCGCGCACGTGGATCCCACAGCGCTGCCAAGGCTGCGCCTGCAAATAATCCAAACGCATGGGTGTCGGTACCGAGGTAGGCGCGACTGGGGTCAACTGCCTCGGGGAATCCGCGCTGTATCGACAGCAAGATCATCCACCCACCCGAGAGCAACATGAGTCCGAGCGCAAACCAATGCAGCCTTAGACGTTGCCCCAAGCGTAGGATCGCGATCAGTGCCAGCGGCCAGAAGATGTAGAACTGCTCCTCGATCGCGAGTGACCACAAGTGCTGAAACAACGGTGGGCGACCGCTGATCTCGAAGTAAGACTGCTCGGAGAAAATTTGCCACCAGTTGGAGGCGTAAAGGAATGCCGGCAGCGCATCAATGCGCGTACGGTGTATGGCATCCGGCGCAAACCACTCGACCAGCAGCACGCACAGCAGCAACAGCGCCACCACCGCCGGGAACAAACGGCGCGCGCGCCGAATGTAGAACTCTCGCAGCGAGATGGCCTGGTCGCGCTCATATTCGCGCAGCAGCTGCGAGGTGATCAGGAAGCCCGACAGAACGAAGAAAAGATCAACGCCCAGGAAACCAGCGCTGAAGAAGCCCTGCAGGTCGAGGTGATAGAAGAGAACGGCGAGCACCGCGATGGCGCGCACGCCATCGAGTCCAGGCAAGTAATCGGCTCTGCTGGTTGCTCGATACACCATTGAATTCACAAGAAAATGTCACCCGGATTATAGAAACAATTTCCCTGGAGGAATTACTTTTTGGAAAATTTTTTTGCGACTGACCCCGGTTTGGCCAGCCAAGTCGGCCGGTCGGGTGCTAGCAGGACCGCAAGTGCCACGCCGACGCCCACCGCCAGCACCAGATCGGCGAACACCGGCAGCATCGGCTTTGAAGCGGTCGGTGTCAGTCAATCGCATCATGGCCGACAGCGATGCGAGATTCCTTCCTCAGCAGCCCTTGAATCTGTCGATTGCGCCGAGGTGTGCTATACATCACAACTCCGCCCGCCCTCTCTGGCCGAACTGCATCGGCGGCGGAACGCATGGAGCAGGATGTCCTAAGCTGTGAAAAAAAATATTGCCATCTTTCTGCACCATCCGATCTGTTCGATCGAGTCCGTGAACGGGATTATTCAGGCCCTGTCACCGGTCTATAACCTGCGCATCTTTACCCGGCACTCGGTGCAAGAGGGATTTTTTGATGACGTGGAATTGGTGGTTTTCCCTGGCGGCTACGGTGACGCCAGCACCTTCAGCGGCTTGATGAAATCCAATCTGCGTGAGGTGCGCAAATTCCTGCGTCGCGGTGGCAAATACCTTGGCATTTGCATGGGGGCTTACTGGGCCGATGCGTATTACTTCGACATCCTCGCCGATACCCGCGTCAAGCAGTACATCAAACGTCGTAATGCCGAGATCAAGTCCTCTTACGGAACGACAGCGCAAGTCAGCTGGATGGGCGAAGCCGAGCGCATGTATTTTTACGATGGCCCCACCTTCGTCGGCGGCGAGTATGAAGAAGTCGCCACCTATGCTAACGGTGATCCAATGGCCATCGTGCAAGGCCAGATCGGATTAATCGGCTGCCACCCGGAGAGCGAGCAGAGCTGGTACTGGAAAAAATACATGCAGCCGCAGTGGCACAACGGCATGCATCATCAGCTACTGCTGAGATTTGTCACCGAGCATCTGCTGCAAGAGTCACAGCTACCGCTGTTCTAATCGGCTCATCAACTGAGTCACTAAAAAACACCGACGAGCTTTGTGAACTTCGAGCTGAAATAAAAAAGGCTGCCGAGGCAGCCTTTTTCAATGATGCGGAGAGACTATTCAGGCAGCAGCTGAAGGCTTCTTCGACTTAGGCGCCTTGGAAGGCACGCCGAAGTGGCTACCCATGTCGCCGAGCTGCGACTGGAAATGATCGTACGCAGTTTGACCCGCTTTGGCGAATTGCTCGTACATCGCATTGGCGTTCGCCATATTCGACTTGAACATATCAACAAACGGCTCGGTACCCGCAGGTGCGGTCTTGCTCATGTCGTTCACCAGCGAGTGGAAATGAGCAGTCGTCTCGGCCATGCGCTCTTGCGCAACCTTGCCCAACTCAGCTTGTGCCTTGGTGGCGATAGCGGTCAGATGACGCGCATACGACGCGGCCTTCTCTGCAGACGGCTGCGCCTGCGACTGCACGATCACGAGTGCTGACTGCGGGTCTTTGGCAGCGAGAATCTCTTGAGCGATAGCGGAAGAATCTTCGAGCGAGGCCTTCATAGTGGCAGCATTCAACTCAGCCAATTCCGCGACCGCATGCATGGTCTTCTCGGCGATGGCTGACATCGTTTGGATCTGAGCTTCGGCTTGCGTTTTGGTGGCTTTCGACAGCTGGTCGATGGCGATGTTCATGGTTCTGCTCTCCGGGGTTGAATTATGGCGGTACGGCTATTGTGCAACGCACCAAGGCAAAGTTTGCCTGTGCGAAATTACCCTGTCAAGCGATAATTCTTGCGCCGCACCAAAACATTTATTATTACTGTTTTGACAAGCATAAAGACGGCTTAAATCCCCGGAGATAGCTGATAAAGCGCAAAGCTTGGTGAGATTGTTGGTTGGGAACCCACCTCACAAAATGAACGAAGCGGACGCCCCCACCAACGCCAGCGGCATTCTGTGAGGGGCGTTTAGCCGCGACCGACGTAGGGCATGTTAGTCGCCATGATTGTCATGAACAGCACATTACTCTCCAGCGGGAGCTCGGCTATTTGCAGCACAGCATCGGCCACGTGGTTGACGTCCATGCGCGGCTCCACCTTGGTAGTGCCATCGGCCTGCAGAATGCCTGCTGCCATACGCTCAGTCATTTCGGTAGCCGCATTGCCGATGTCAATCTGGCTACAGGCGATACGGTGCGCGCGGCCATCGAGTGCAATCGACTTGGTGAGTCCAGTAATGGCGTGCTTGGTGGCGGTATACGGTGCCGACATCGGGCGCGGTGCATGCGCCGAGATGGAGCCGTTATTGATGATGCGTCCACCCTGCGGGTTTTGCGCCTTCATCATGCGAATCGCCTCTTGCGAGCACAAAAATGCGCCCGTAAGGTTGGCGTCCACCACCGCTTTCCACTGCTCGTAGCTCAATGATTCCATCGGTACCGCAGGCGCGCTGACACCCGCGTTATTAAACAGCACATCGAGCCGACCGAATTTGTTTTGGGTTGCTGCGAATAACTGCTTAACGCTCTCAGGGTCGCCCACATCACAGCGCTGCGCGAATGTGTTCTCGTGAGTACCACCAATATCGGCAATTGCTTGCTCGAGCTTATCGAGCTGCCGACCGGCCATCACGACGCGGTAACCCGCCCGCAAAAACGCTTTCGCCGTTGCTTTACCAATACCTGCGCCTGCACCCGTGATCAGCGCTACTTTCAATGCTTGTTCAGACATCAGGAATTTCCCTTCGCTACAAATGCTTTAATCCGCCCTACACCCTCACGAATCGCTTGATCTGATGCGGCGTAACTCAAACGAATATGCTGGCCCTCGCCCTCTGCGCGTGGACCAAAGTGAATATCTGCCAGTACCGCGACGCCCGCCTCATTTAATAGCCGCTGACGAAATTCTTCAGAATCACGACAACCAGTGATGCGGCAAGCCTCGGTCACATTCGGCCAAGCGTAAAAAGCGCCGCCAGGTGACTGACACGTCACGCCAGGGATATCGTTTAACAGGCTGACCACCACATCACGTCGCTGCTGAAAAATTTCGCGCATGCGATCAGCATCATCTTGTGGGCCGATTAATGCCTCGACGCCGGCCCACTGCGTGATTTGCGAGGCACATGACTCGGTATTCGTGATCCAGGTGGTGAAGAAAGGTGCCAACTGCCGATTCGCCATGTAACCCAGACGCCAACCGGTCATGGCGTAGGTTTTAGACAAACCATCAGCAATGATGGTGCGTTCCTGCATGCCCGGCTCCGAGGAGATTGAATGAAACTCACCGTCATAAATTAGCCGACCATAAATCTCATCGGCGTACACCCATACTTGCGGGTGCGCGCGCAATACCTCGGCAATGGCTGCCATATCTTTTTTCGGAATCACACCACCGGTAGGATTTTGCGGCGAGTTCAAAATTAACAGGCGCGTCTTCGGCGTAATCAGCGCTGCTAACTCGTTCGGATCAAGACTGAAGTTACGCGCCTCGCGCAGAAAAATCGGCACACCCACTGCGCCACTGGCTTTGATCTGCGATTCGTAAATCGGAAATCCAGGCACCGGGTAAATCACCTCGTCACCGGCACCATAATCGGTCACCGAGAGAATGGTGTAACCAATAAATGGTTTAGCACCCGCCCCCACGACCACATCGTCCGGACTTACCGCAATGCCACGCGTACGCAAAATTTCATCAGCAACGGCCTGTCGCAACTCGGCAATACCCGCTGATGGCGTGTAGCCGTGTTTACCCTCGCGAATTGCTTTGACCGCTGCATCCTGCACATGGACCGGCGTATGAAAATCCGGTTGCCCAATACAGAACGACACAATATCGCGCCCTTCTCGCAATAACTTGTTGACCTCAGCCAGTACGATGAATGCATTTTCGGTCCCAAGACTTTGGGCGCGTTGACTTACCTTGGGCATTGTTTCTCCATGGTGATTCGCAGGACAGGATGCGCATAAAGTTCATTTTGCCGCTCTCAATGAGCTACCTCTTCCCGAATTGAGCGACAAAATCCGCGCGATATTGTGACTGATCTGTTTGTTTTTGACCCGGGTCAAAAAAATTCAGCCCTCAAGCACCTAGGCTCGTGGAAAGCATTCGAGACATCGCTCGGTAAAAGCACAGCTAGTTCGGCTAGCGTTTGATGTAGTTTGCGGTATAACATTGGCAATAACTTTTCAAGTTCTCGCATTAAATAATTGACAACCAAAACCTGCGAACATCTCATGACACCCAAGAATCTGCTTCCCGCATTACTGTTACTCGGCCTCTGCGCCTCGGCTCAGGCCGAACTGATCAAGGTGTTTGAAAACATTCGCGGCACCGTGGTCTACGCCGACAGCTCCACCCTTTCAGAGAATGGTGATTTGCGGCGCGTGGTGGAGATTCAGTCGTATCGCGATCCCGGCCCGCGCGGCATGCTATCAATGAAACTTCTAAAGGAATACAACTGCAACACAGAAACTGCGCAGATTGTTTCTTACTCAATGTACACCGAGCGTATGGCCAAGGGTAGCCTGATCGGGCAAGTCAATACACCGGGCCCCGTCGATAAGCTAACGAAAAATCCTGGCGGCGCCGGCGGCTGGCGCTACGCTTGCGGCAAGTAATTCAGGTAGTTTGCGTAGACTTTCGGTATGCGGTGCGGGATTAAAAAAGTAAAGCACATCATCAGCATGCTATTGCTGATACCGAGAACTGGGAAAATCTAGTGCGCGCGCGAGAGCAGTTCCAACTAGAGTGTCGCCAATGAGTGTGTTGAGCTTGGGTCTTCATGAGCCAAAATAAAAGCAATGACAAGCATGATCCCGAGCCACACGAATCCGAATTCAATGTGTTCAGGCCGGATGGCGCCACCCGCTTGCCCAATCAGCAGTTTCCAGACTCGGCATTTGAAGCGACCAAGCGCACCGGGCCAATCGAAGCGCGCGTACTGAACGATATCCACAATGCACCACCGGCGATCGTAAAACCGCTGCATGAAACCCATTTGCAGGACACGCCTGCAGCACCTGAAATTAGCGCAACCGGTGAACCGCTGACTATTCGTCTAGAGACCTATAGCGTCGATCTAGCTGCGCGTATCGCCCGTGTAAAAGCAGAACAAAAAGACGCGCTAGATGGTTTGCAGCATCTGCAAGAAGAGAGCGAAGACGAGAGCAAAGATTAAACTCAGAAATAACACCAGAGCCCAAGACAACGTCCCGTAGCCCATTGAATCAGCACATCCAGCACCAAGCCCAGCACCGCCACCGGCAAGCCGACATACACCATGGCCCAAAACGCTGCCCACAAGGTCAGCCTCGGTTCTTCAAGGCGATGCCCCATCACGGTTTGTTCGCGGCGTTTACGTTTCAATTGCTCGAGCATGCTGGAATTAAATTGAATTTTTGAACTGAAATAATGAAGGTTGATTTTAATCGATGGCAGGTGCATTGGGGCGGTCACCAGCTCGCTGAGTGGGATGCTGCGCATACGGCAGCACTGGGCGCGCTTCAACAAGACTGGTCATACGGTAGCGCGATGCTATCGCTCGGCGTTCCGGTACTACGTGCGCGTATCAATCAAGACGGTGAGACGGTGGCGCAAGCACAGTTCATCGTACGCCGCTTCGGTCGTTTCGCATCTGTCGCGCTCTGCTCGCGCGGCCCGATTTGGCGAAAATCGCTCTCCTCAATAGAGCAGGCTCAGGTCTATCAAGCACTCAAACGCACCCTGCCACTCTCTGGCTTGCGCGTGATGCTGGTCACGCCAGAGCAACCCGTCGGCGAACCGAATGGACTACCAGCGATACGGCGTGTCGTGTCCGGCATGTCGACTGTGCTGCTCGACCTCAGCCCGAGTATGGAACAGTTACGCGCCAATCTGGAACATCGTTGGCGGCATCAACTGGCGAGTAGCGAATCATCGGCTTTGAGAGTGGAGCGCGTCGGAACACAGCTGAATCAGTTTCAATGGTTACTAGAGGCCGAGATCGCGCAGCGGCAAGATCGTGGCCTGGATGGTTTACCGCCCGCGTTTGTCCAGCGCTACACCCTGACGCGCACACCCACAGCGAGCACCATCCTCACACTGCGCGCTGATGCAGGACGCGAACGCGTCGCTGCAATGATGTTTCTGATACATGGTACGTCTGCCACTTACCATATCGGCTGGACCAGCGAAGCAGGTCGCGATGCGTATGCTCATAATCTGATTCTTTGGAAAGCCATCGAAGAGCTTAAAGCGCGTGGCATACAGCAGCTTGATCTTGGTGGCGTTAATACCATTCGCAGCGCAGGGGTTGCACGCTTCAAGCTACGAACGGGTGGCAAGCTAGTCACGCTCGCGGGTAGTTATCTGTTGTGAACTAGTCGCAGTAGTTGTCAATTTAGCTAGCGATCGAATACCATTCGAAGCGGCCGACTATCCAGCAACTCACCTGTTGGTCTAAATCCTTGGGTCAACGCCCTCATCCCACCACCAATTTCGCAAGAGCCATGGTTGTCAATGAGTCTTGAGGGACAACTCCTCGATCGAAAGTCGCTGAGAGCAATTTCTGGGCGAACCGCCAACTGGGATGAGATTGCCAAAGACTGCATTGCTTTCGCGAATGCGACTGGTGGTCGGTTGCAAGTTGGTATCGAAAATGACCAATCTCAACCGCCTACCGGACAGCAGATCCCTCCTGAGCTTCCTGACACACTCAGACGAAGAATTTCCGAAAAGACAGTTAACGTTGTCGTACTAGTAGACATTATCACCACACCTAGTGGTGGACAGTATCTCGATTTAGTTATTCCCCGTTCAGTTGCCGTAGCATCGACCACAGACGGGCGCTACTTTATCCGGGTTGCTGATCAAAGTAAGCCCGTTACAGGTGATGACGTTATGCGGCTTGCTAGCGAGCGCTCAGCCGTCCCGTGGGAATCGCAAATCACCCTGAAAATCTCACGTAATGATGTGGACATTACAAAACAGAACCGGCTGATTCAAGGCTTTCGCGCATCAGACAGAGTCAAAGACTTTGTAAAAGAAAAGACCGATACAGAGTTAATTGATCACTATCAACTTACCCAAGGAAATTTCCTAACAAACCTGGGCGTACTATGCATCGGGCATGCGTACCATCGGTCGCTTCTCGCCACTGCTCCGGCTGTTCAATTCATCAAGTACGACGAACTTGGACAAAAGGTTAACAAGCTTGCATGGGATGACCACACCCTTAGTCCTATTGAGCTCATTGAGACAATCTGGCAGCAAGTTCCTGATTTCAGGGAGCACTATGAGCTGCCCGAGGGTCTATACCGACAAAACATACCGGCCTTTGACGAGGTCGTCATCCGGGAGTTGTTAGTCAATGCATTTGTCCATCGACCATACACACAACGCGGAGATATTTTTTTAAACTTATCTCCGGACAGGCTTGAGGTGGTTAATCCAGGTTTACTCCCAATGGGCGTAACACCTAACAATATTCTCCACACTACGGTACGGCGCAACGAACATCTCGCGCGAATCTTCCACGATCTAAAATTGATGGAGCGCGAAGGAAGCGGCTTTGACAAAATTTTTGAAGTGCTGTTGTCTCAAGGCAGACCTGCCCCAGAGGTAAAAGAAATCCACGATAGAGTCGTTGTCACGATTAGACGCCGCATATCCAAACCGGAGGTCATTGACTTTATCGCTAGCGCGGATCAGACATACCATCTCACGCAGCGAGAACGAATAGCGCTTGGTTTATTAGTTCAGCAAGACTCGTTAGCAGCAAGAGAACTTGTCGCAATGCTCGAACTGTCTGGACCAGATTCGCTTGGTCCTTGGCTTAAACGACTTCTAGCTTGGCAAATTGTGCGGAGTACGGGTCGTACTAAAGCGGCACGCTATTTTGTCGATGCCGGACTGATGCGTAGCCTTAAGTTCACTGGCGAAACTACTTTGAAAAGAATTGAGCCGCATCGTTTGCTTGCGCTGATACTTGAAGACCTGAAGCGATACCCTGGGTCGGCCATAAGCGATGTTCATCAGCGGATTGGCAAAGAGATTCACCAAAAACAAGTCAAACGCGGAATCGATGAATTGGTTAGTCGCGGCATAGTTCGGTTTGAGGGGGATAAGCGATGGCGGCGGTACTCTGCAGCCAACTGAATCAGATATCGGACAAATTCTTTTGAATCAATCCGGGTTGGGTGATAGGGATCGACGCGAGAAAGGAAAAAACTATGAAAATCAATTACTTATATCACCCACGTTGCTCCCAATCTGTTCGTCGGAGGTTTTTATCGTTCCTAAAAACCGTTCGTTACCCGACCTCCTACCGCGCATGCTTCAACCAAAGAACGGGTGGCAAGCTGGTGACGCTGGCGGGTAGTTATCTGTTGTAAGTGACCATGCATATCGAAGTGGGCAGGTCAGCATCAATTAACATGAGGCTGTCACTGAACTTCATGAGGGAGACTTGAATGCTTCGCGCCGCACCCACACCGAGCTACATCATCCGCCCCTCGCTGATCTTTACGCTCTGCCTCGGGCTGCTCTCGCCCACTCACGCCACGGCCGAGTCACGACTCGCACAACAAGCGCTGCACTGCTCGGCGATCTTTAGTGTGTTTGCCGAAAGTCTGGCGGATGACAGCAAGCGGGTAAAAGAATTCAAACGCGGGGTCGAAATATTCACCGAGCTGTATGTCAAAGAGAGTGAAGGCGACCCGGCGGCTGCCAAGCGCGATGCCGAGCAACGCCGCACGGCTCTACTGAGCCAATTCCAGCAGCAGATGGCGCAGCGTGAGCCTTACCTACGCGAAGATGGAGTCGTTTGTGGTGCCTGGGCCGAGGCGTTTTTTGCGCAGGGCGAGAGTTGGACTTTCGTGCCGGTGTACCCCAAGGTGATCTCGATCAGCGCACGTCAGAAGTACACCCCACTCGGCGCCGAAGCCTTCCCGCGCTGGCGGCGCTAAACCGAAGGCCGCTGCAGAGCCAGCGTTAAAGGCAGCGTTAAAGGCAGCGTTAAAGGCGGCGTTAAAGGCCGCTTTAAAGGCCCTCGGCAAGCGTCCCGCCACTGAACTTCATAGCAAATTGAAAATTAGTTGCGCGGGCGGCTAAAGTTTGCCGCTTTTCTTCCGATTCTTCGCGCATGAGGACGATAGGAGAAACGCCATGTTCGTGATCGAAAAGGCATCGGAAGAGCTCCAGCCAGCTGAGCGGGTGTTCTATCCTTTTCGCGAGATGTTCGTCGGCGACAGTATCCTGATCCAGGACTTCCGTCGCGCTGAGAGCGCACGTGTCGCCGCCATTCAATTCGCAAAGCGTCGCGGTGGCGAGTGGAAATTCTCGCTCCGCAAAACCCGCGAGGGCTGGCGTATTTTCAGGATTGGCTAGAAAGGTTTTATCACTTCATCACACATCTAGGATCCACAACCCTTTTGTGTAGAATGCGGGCTGTCGCACAGGTCTGAGATCATCTCAATCACTTTCACGACAGCCCATGGACAATGACTTCCTAATTCCCCTGCTGGTCACACTGGTCACTGCAATGGCGATCGGTGCCGTCTATTTGCTGACGCTGCTCATGAACGACGGTCAGGCAGAGCAGGAAAGCGAAGAAACGCTGGCCGATTATGTGGCCGATACAGCGACAGCCCCCGCAGCCCAATCCGAAGCCGACGGCGCCGCCGCCCCGGCCGAGGCGCAACAGCATTAACTCCCCTGATGTCTCCTGCTGATGCGGCGTTAGTCGCCGCTGGTGCTTTTATGGCTGGCGCGATGAATGCCATCGCGGGTGGCGGTACGTTTTTCTCCTTTCCAGCGATGCTAATGGCGGGCGTGCCACCCGTCACTGCCAACGCAAGCAACTCCGTCGCGCTGTGGCCTGCCAGTCTCTCGAGTGCCTGGGCTTATCGACACGAGGCGATGCGACATGGTCGCTGGGCGGTGCTACTGGCCATACTCTCGATCATCGGTGGCTTGGTCGGTGGTTTGCTGCTGCTGGCAATTTCTAACCAAACCTTCATGCGATTGGTGCCCTGGCTCTTGCTGGTGGCTACCACCTTGTTTGCACTCAGCACGCAAGTCAGTCGCATCATTCGCTGGTTGAAGCAAAGCCTGAATATCGCTCCGTCCGAACGGCCCGGCAGTATCGGCGGTGCTCTGTTTCAACTAATGGTGGCGATCTATGGCGGCTTCTTCGGCGCCGGCATGGGCATTCTGACGCTAGCCGCACTCTCGATTCAGGGTTTCGAGGACATGCAAGAGATCAACGCGCTGAAGAACCTGACCTCTGCGATGAACTACACCGTAGCTGCGCTGACCTTCATCATCGCCGGCGCCATCAGCTGGCCGCATACCCTGGTGGCCTTAGTCACAGCAGCGATTGGTGGCTATGTAGGCGCGGCGTTTGCACGCAAGCTACCGGGGCAATGGTTGAAGCGCTTGGTCATCGCCGTTGGGGCGATTCTGACAGTAATCTACTTCATCAAAAGCTACTGAATCAGCAATTAAAGCGAGCTTGGGTGGGACTACACGGTCACATACGGCTAGCTATGCGTCGGTGCCTTCGCAGTCTCCACCCGTTAGCACGCGTTAGCTAACTACGCATTTGTCGAGCTTGCGATTCCTGACCCGAGGTTCAGTCTGGACAACGTCCGCTGACTGCTGGCGCTGATGATCTTGTTGCTGCACCCGTGCTTTGGATTTGGCTGGTTTTTCTTCACCATGCAGAGCACTTGGTGCATCTTCTTCATCACTTGAATCGATGACAGAATCGCTTCCGACATCGGAGTCACTGTCGACCCCAGCTGTATTTTTCTCGTCAGTACCAAACGACCGCTTGTTAAGCGCATGAGATAACGGGCCCATAAGCTTGCCACCAGCAGAAGAGTGATTCGCACACTCCCCAAACAAGCCAATCGGCGCATATTTTCTATTTTTGATATCGCCTATCAGACGATGAGCCGGATTATCTTTATTCACCGAGTACAGTCCCAAAGCAACAGCCATAGGTGATTTTTCTTGTTCGACTCTGTTCTTAAGCGCAGCAATGAAATTGCTCAGGACACCAACATCAACTTCAACAGAAGCTGAGGCTTCCAAACTGAACAGTTGGACTCCTCTGATCGCTTTACAGTAGTCAGAAAATTCCTTCAATACGACATCAGGATTTTTCATTAGACCCACGCCGATATGTACCACGTTACTGGTCTTGCATAAGGCCTCGAACAAAGCTTTGCGGGACTCGGGCATAAACGAAAAATCATAACTGTCATCGAATACTAACGACAACTGCCGATTACCACTGGCCAACCGAGTGATAAGTTTCGCCAACGACACGTCAGCATTAGGTTTGTGACTGAAGTTCACATGTAGCAAAAAATGTGGTGGTAGCACGCTCTCTACAAAAAAAAGCGTATCGGCCAAGTCTATATCTTGGTGAATATGAATCGCCCCGGCACCAAAATTCTTCAAGGCCTTGATTGAATCCTCGTTGAATGAACTGAGCGATTTTTTATCCAACACTAGGTAGACGAGCCGAACGTCGCCTTGCCAAGGATACGCTGAGTTGCTCGGCACATCGAATAATGATTGCGCTTCTCTCATCAGATTTTCTGGAGATTGCGGATGAAACAGAAATGGCCTACTACCTAGCTTGGTCAAATACGAGCGTATCCAATCAGAAGCTTGTTGCGATTTTTTGAGGTTATAAGAAAACTTCGCATACCAATCTCCTTGAGTGAATTCCTGCAGAGCCGCATGGAATTGCTTTGAGACACACCCCAGGGAACTAGCACTTCGCTCAGACAGTTCGTCCACCATCATCCAAGCCATCAACTGCGATACCAGCTCTACCGGTAGATCAGATAACTTCGCCAATGTATTTGCCACCGATGGCTGCGAAAGCATTGGCTGATTGGTCTCGTCTGGCTGCTCACTCTTATCGAGAGCGAGGGGAGGTACAGTCTTTTTATCGACAGTCGTTGCGTTTAACATGTTGAAATCCTCTGTGTCTTGAATGATGGGACAAGCCAAGCCGTGATGCAGATAAAAACTAGCGGCTAGCGCCCCTGAGGAACCATGGCATACAAAGAGTTCATCATCGCCGGCGGCATCGAATAGCCGCATCACGCGGTGGTCTTGATGGCCTTGACCTCGACAGGGGCCGGCGGTGATCGCTAGCGATCGATAGCGATCGACTGAATTGTTGGCGCGGTAAACGCGCGCCAGCAGCCGCGCTTACCCCTTTGCGCCAGTACCTGAAAGTCACATCCCTGTGACGTGTCGGTTTTTCGACTTTGGCCCTAGCGGCCCCGTTCCCACCCCAGATTGACCACTCTATTTCTCTGCAAACCTATGTTTTTAAATGATTTTTTGTGTATGGCACAGACTTTGCAAAGAAGGCGTCAACTATTGGCTGTATGGCCCCGATTGACGGACTTTGCACATGCTGCTCGCAGAACATTCAGTAACCGACGCAATGCCGCTCACACCCTGTATCGAGGGTGGGGAGACGCTCACGCTGGGGCAGTTATTCGCCACGGCCGAGCAATTGTGCAAAGCAGGCCAAAGCACTGTCGCCGTCGCGCTGTACCAGGAATGGTTAGCCGACGACGCGCAGCCACTGCGGCATCTCGCATTCTTTAATCTAGGTTCGCTGCTTCAAAGCATTGGCGATACCACGGGCGCACTGAACGCCTACCAAAACTGTTTGGCGCTACAACCCGGGTTTCCGCAAGCGGTGATCAACCTCGGCTTGGTACAAGAGAGCTTGGGTCAAACTGACGAGGCACTTCAGACATGGTCTGCTCTGCCGGGGCAACGATTACTGCAGGATCAGGCTACTGATCAGATGGTGACCTTAGCGCTGAACCATATCGGTCGCGTTCACGAGAATCACAAGCGCTACGATTTGGCCGAGCGCGCCTTACATCAAAGCTTACTCATCAACCCAAAACAAGCGGCTGCGATTCAGCACTGGGTTCATATTCGACAAAAAGCCTGCATGTGGCCGGTATACCGAACACTGCCAGGGCTCAGCATGAACGACTTGCTGATGGCGACCTCGCCGCTAGCCATGTTGGCGCTGAGTGACGAGCCAGTACAACAACTGCTGACATCCCATGCCTTTGTTGGTCGCACCTATAGCTTCAATGAGGAATACCTTGGGCTGCGTCAACCGTGGCCACATAGCAAAGTAAGGATCGGTTATGTATCAGGTGATCTGTGTGTGCATGCCGTTGGCTTGCTTTTGGCCGAGACATTAGAGGCCCACGATCGCGAGCGATTCGACATTTACGGCTACGACTTTAGTGCGGAGGACGGTAGTGCGCACCGCATGCGCCTGCTGAAAGGTTTTGATCATGTAAGACCTATCCATGGCCTGACAGATCGCGAGGCAGCGCAACTGATCGTCAGCGATAAGATCGACGTACTGATCGATCTGCATGGGCTATCGAACGGTGCCCGCCCCGGCATCTTCGCGCTGCACCCGGCGCCGCTGCAAGGCACATGGCTCGGCTTCATCGGCACCACAGCAATGCCTTGGCTGGATTTTGTGATCACCGATCGCCAAGTTCATCCTGATTCAGAAAGTCCCTATTTTTCAGAGAACCCGCTGTACGTAGACGGTAGTTTTCTACCCTTGTGCGCACCCAGTGCGCCACCAAGACGCGCAAGCCGTGAAGAGTTTGGATTACCGGCAGATGCGTTCGTAATGGCGTCTTTCGGCAATGTCTACAAGCTGCATCGCGAGTTGTTTGATCGCTGGCTGTCGATTCTGCGCAGAGCACCGCATGCGCTGCTCTGGTTGATTGACGACAACCCAATCGCGCGCAATCAGTTAATGGACTATGCGCAGCGTGCGGGCGCAGATATTTCTCGTATTCGGTTTAGCCCTCGTGTGCATCACGCCGAGTACCGGGCGTATTTATCAGTTGCCGATCTATTCCTAGATACCTGGCCCTACAACTGCGGCTCGACCACCAATGATGTGATCGGTGTCGGCACACCACTACTGACCGTCACTGGTCGCAGCATGGTCTCGCGCATGGGGTCTAGCGTACTGCACGCGCTGAACGCCGGCGCCATGGTGGCGCGCGATCTGAATCACTACGAAGAACTCGCCGTCGCACTCGCCCATGGCGAAATGAAGGCCCCAGAGATACAACTTACCCCGGCACTAGCCGAGCAACTGAATCATCGGCGCGTCCGATCACTTGAGAACGAATGGATTCATCGATTAAGCACACTCGCTGCTAACAACACCAACCTATTAGAGGTTTGATATGGCAACTTCATCCGTCAACTCCAGCACAACGACAACGGTCTACGTACCGGTCACCACTGCGGAATTCGCAGCGCTTGACTCTACGGCCGTCAGCAAGCTGACCACAACATCCATCAGCACAATGACGGCTGATCAGCTCTCCAAAATCTCGCCAGATGCACTGACAGGACTAAGCTCCAGCCAACTTGCGGTAATACCGACCGGTTTGATTAGCTCGCTCAGTACAGATCAGTTGGTGGCACTTGGCTCGAAACAACTCGCAGGCCTGACGACCGGCCCATCAGGCCAGGTCAGACAACTTAGCGCAAATCAGCTCAAAGCACTCAATACGGAACAAGTCAGCGGCCTCAGCTCGGCGCAGGTTTCCAGCCTTACGGCAAGCCAGACCGCCTCCCTGCTACCAGAACAAATACCTTCGCTAAGCCTGACCGCAGTGCAAGCTATCGGAACGGCACAGATCGAAGCGATGACGAGCCAGCAAGTTAGTGCGCTCACGACAGCACAGTTACGTAGTCTGACATTCGTACAACTTGCCGCCATCGAGAACGCTGATCTTCTATCAATGAGCGAGGAGCAAGTCGCGTCACTGTCAGAGACACAAGTTGCTGCACTCACCAGCTCTCAAGTTGCAAGCTTACTGACCCCCACCGCCAAGTTCTTCACCATGGCGCAAATGGGTAGCTTGAATGGCGAAGCAGTTAAAGCATTAACGACGGCACAACTCCGAGAGCTAACTGACGATCAGATTCGTGGCCTTAGCTCGACTCAAGTACAGAGCCTGACATCGGAACAACTGAATGGCCTGCTTGATTACCAATTACAAGCTATCGAAACTGGTGATCTTGCCGCAATCGATACTGCCGTGTTCGCAACACTCACACCAGCACAGATTGCTAACTTATCGACTGCACAGATTGCAGCAATTACTTCTGCGCAGATGCGAGCGATGACTAGTGACCAGATCAATGGCTTGTCTGAAGATCAGATTGCTAGCGTACAGACTGGCGATATCGCTGCTCTGTCGACAGGTCAGGTCAGAGCACTAACCGATCGTGTAATTTCCACCTTGGGAAGCAATCAGATTCAGGCACTCAGCACCGCTGCAGTAGCGGCCCTGGACACATCACAGCTGGATGCGCTAACTGAAGATCAAATGCGCGCCATGACATCAGTACAAGTGCGCTCACTCAGCGCCACTCAATTGAGTGGCTTGGCGCAATATCAGATGCAAGCAATCGAGACGGCTGATCTTGCCGCAATCTCGAATGCGACTATCGCCCAAATATCCAATAATGCTTTCGCACGTTTATCGACTGGTCAAATTGTTGCTCTCACAGCCGCTCAGGTGCGCTCACTGACGCCAGCACAAATCAATAATCTCTCGGCTGATCAAATCGCAGCATTTGAGGCCGCTGACATTGCTGCATTAACGCCGGCTCAGATAAGTGGCCTGAATAACACTGCGATATCAAGCCTCACGATTACACAAATTGCGGCGATCAGCCCGATTGCAGTGAAAGGCCTAAGTGCGCCTCAGATGCAGGCACTTTCAGAGGATCAGCTGCGCGCTATGGGGTCGGCACAAATTCGTAATCTCAGTGCCGGACAAATTGGCGCCCTCAGCTTGGAACAATTACAAGCGGTCGATCCTGCTGATCTAGCTACCGTGCCGCCTGCAACGATTGCCCAGATTCAACCCAATAGTTTCGCTTTCCTGACAACAGGTCAATTAGCTGGGCTCACCTCAGCACAGGTTCGATTACTGCGCGGAGACCAAATCAATGCACTCAGTGCTGATCAGCTCGCCAGCTTAGAAACTACCGACGTCAATGCATTTACAGCGACCCAAATCGCCGCAC